>JAZFVY010000396.1:0-6104 GCA_036447975.1 Desulfobacterales bacterium | reverse complement strand
GCACCGGTAAAAGCACCTTTTTCATGCCCGAACAATTCGCTTTCAATAAGACTTGCCGGAAGTGCTGCACAATTTACTTTTACAAAGGGGCCTTTTGACCTATGGCTGTTGTAATGTATTGAGCTTGCGACAAGTTCCTTGCCCGTGCCGCTTTCCCCGCGAATAAGCACCGTAGCATTACTTTTGGAAACCTGGACAATCATCTGATAGACTTCCCGCATCTTGTTGCTGTTGCCTATAATATCGGTAATGCGGTATCGATTTTCCAGTTCGCTTCTCAGTCTTATATTCTCTTCTCTTAAGTGTTCCTTTTCCAGGCGGATGGTTTCCAGGTTGATAACGTGCCTTGCAACCATAGTCGCAATGACAGATAAGAGCTTTTTCCCATCTTTCAGAGAATAAGCTTCGTCAAAAGGCAGGTCTACGCTTAACGCTCCGATAACCTGGTTACCCTTTTTTACAGGAGTGCAGATAAAGGATAGCTCCTGGTCCTGTTTGGACTTTCTGGAAGCTGTACGATCAAGAAAGAGCGGCTCTTCACTGATTTTGGGTATGGCAACGGCCTTGCCGGTCTGAATGACCCTCCCGGTAATTCCTTCCCCCAATTTATATTTTCCTTTTTCCATCGCGCTTTTAGAAAGACCATGAGCGACCTCAATGCTAATCTCGTCTCGAAGGGGATTTAGAATTGTTATGGCACCTCGCAGTGCGTTCATTGTGCTGGAGAGTATATCCAGAACCTTATATAAAGCCGTTTTTAGGTCAAGGTGTTCATTGAGCGCCTTGCTGATTTCATAAAGCAGGGTAACATCTTCAACTCTTTTCATGATGCCAACTTTCCACAGATGTTCCAGTTTGGTTCGCTGAGCCATGCCTAAGGCCAATTGTTTTAAAATATTGACCTAATTTGTCGATCCAAAAAAAACAGCTGCATTGATGAATATTTTTATTTGTATTTGGTATCTACTAAAAATAACAAATTTGTAATAAATGACAATCTATTTTTCTCAGACAGGCGGATTTCTCCGAAATAATCCACCAAGGAGAAAAATCGGATGAAAAATTTCAATAGTCGCAAATCACATAATAAAATAAATTAGATGACCACATTGTTCTGAAAAGCAACATATTCACCCTCTGGATCAGAATATTATCCCTTTTCACTTTTCATAAAATTAATTGTAGTTCTATCTTTCGTATGCTATTCAAAATCAGAGTAAAAAGTAAAAATTTTCCATGGAAGGTCCGGCCAAAGATCTGCTGGATGATCCCCATATCAAGACGGCCTACCTTGGGTTGTAATCTTTCCAAAGCACTAAAGGCATTTTTGTCATTCCGGATATCTTGGCTAATGCAGGTGGGGTTATGGTCTCTTACTTTGAATGGGTGCAAAATGTTCAGCGACTCTTCTGGAACGAAGATGACGTTAACCAGCGTTTGGATCAGATCATGACAAAAGCTTTTCACGAAGTTTATGACCTTTCTGTAAAAGAAAAGGTAAACATGCATACTGCCGCCTATATGCTGGCCTTTGGCAGAGTGGGAGAGGCCAAGAGATTAAGGGGTGTTTTTCCTTAACCCTAATATTAGCCGTAAAGGGGACAAAAACAATGTATGGATTTTATGGAAGAATTTTAAAAATCGATTTGAATAAAGAAGCCTTCAGCATTGAATCGATAGGTGATCATATCCTAAAAACCTGTCTGGGAGGAAAAGGACTTGGTACTCGTCTCTTACTCGATCATAACCCGCCACGGGTCGATCCGCTGAGTCCGGATAACCACCTTATCTTTGCTACGGGTCCGGTTACCGGAAGCGCGGTTTGGGGCTCTTGTCGCCATGGGGTATATACCAAATCACCCCAAACTGGCTATTTTTCGGAATCTTATTCAGGGGGTACGGTTGCTGAACATATGAGCGCTACGGGGTTCGATGCGATTATGATTCACGGTGCTGCTGAGAAACCTGTTTGGCTTGAGGTCTGTGAAGAAGCGGTTTACTTTCATAATGCAGAAGATCTTTGGGGGCAGGATACGTACGAAACCGAAGACCGAGTTAAAGAATGGATAAAGCAAAATCGACCAAAAGCCAAAAAGTGCGGTGTGGTCTGCATCGGTCCGGCAGGGGAAAATCAGGTGAGCTTTGCGGTCATCGAGAACGATTACTGGCGCAGCGCCGGTCGAACCGGAGTAGGTGCCGTAACGGGTTCAAAGAAAATCAAGGCCATTGCCTTTTGGGGAAACCAAAAAAAGGAGTTTGCCGGCATCGATCTAATGAAAGACTTTGCTAAATCTTTGGCTCAACGCTCAAAAGAAGACGCAGGTGTAAAGGCGTATAAAAGCATGGGTACGCCTATGCTTGTCGATATTATGAACAAAGCCGGTGGATTTCCCACCCGTTACTGGCAAAAAGGAAGATATGAACATTCTGAGAATATTAATGCAGGAGCTCTTCACGACCGTTGTGATGTTAAACCGCACGCCTGTTTGAAATGCTTTATGGCATGCGGTCGGCTTTCCACCGTAAAGGAAGGAAGGCACAAAGGACTCAAAATAGAGGGGCCTGAGTATGAAACGATCTATGCCTTTGGCGGTCTTTGTGAAATCGACAGCATCGAGGAAATCGCATATTTAAACGATATCTGCGATCGTCTTGGCATGGATACCATCAGTGGAGGCAACCTTGCCGCCTTGACCATTGAGGCCTCCCGGCAGGGTAAAATCGATTATAAGATTGACTATGGCCAGGTGGATTCGATTGCGCAGCTTTTGGAAGATATTTCCAAACGCCGCGGGATTGGTGACACATTGGCCCGCGGTATTAAATTCACAGCTAAAGAATGGCATATGGAAGAGCAGGCCATCCATGTCAAAGGTTTGGAGCCAGCGGGCTACGATCCCCGGGTTCTGAAAGGAATGGCCCTGGCGTATGGATCATCCGCCCGCGGGGCCTGCCATCTTCGTGCCACCTTCTACAAAGCCGAATTAAGCGGGATAGCGGATCCAGATCAGATCGACGGGAAGGCAAAGATGTTTACTGAATGGGAGGACCGCCTAACTATTTTTGATACGCTAATTCTGTGTCGGTTCTATCGTGATCTCTATCAGTGGGAGGAGTTGTCGACCATACTTAAAGCAACGACAGGCATGGAACTCAATAGCGAAAAAATGCGATCCATTGCCGCTGCAATTACAGACAATACTAGACGGTTCAATTTAAGAGAAGGCCTTACTCCTGAAGAAGATCGTATACCACGGCGTTTTTTTCGTGAGGTTTTACCAGAAACCCAGAAAATTATTACCGAAAATCAAATGGAACAGCTTATTAACGATTATTACAAGGAGCGTGGCTGGAATGAGAAGGGGGAACCACCAAAGGTTGAATCTTAAAACCTAACCTACTAAGCTTGAAGAAGCATCGGAGTTCTTTTCCCAGGGATTCATATGCACTGTGTTAGTTACCTTTTTCAACTTTGCGTATTTTATTAACATTGCAATGAAGATAGCGGCAATCATTCTCCGGTCTCAATGTCGAACCTGGGCTGAGGAGTTGCGGTAACATGCTACAGTCGAGAGACATCCATCAAGTACAGATACCTACAATATATCGAGACGCCATAAACCCCTTTAATTCCTTTGATAAGTTACGATTATCAACATGTATCTCAGTTGATCGTACCCTCATAAAACTTCTTATTTAGATTAGCTATAGTTTCATAGAAAATTCAAAAAAGAAAAGGCGAACCGACACCCTCGATGTCCGTTCGCCTTTTCTTTTAACTTGCTCAGGGATCAACTATACCGAACTTTTCGGCTTCCTATATACAACAACTTCAGCATTCCAACCCACCATTTGGTTCGAAAAACATGTCGCATAGCTTCAGGGTCTATCATAACATGCTAAAATCATTGCATTATATTTTTTGGCTTCCAGCACGGACTCGCATTTAAAGCTGAACCTGCTAATATTGTTTATATTAATGACGAGCAAACAACAAAAATACCGTCATAAATACCGTCACAATCTTTTTGCTACCCCTTCAAAAAGCCTTTCAAAGATGGCAGGCGGACATCTATTTCGTTGTGGCTGGGAATCGGGTATGGAATGGCTAGTGCTTAAACCTGACCTGTGTCGCATAATACCACATTATGTTTGGGCAGCCCATGATACGCCGAAAACCTTAACAAAACTTAACAACTTTCCCAACTTGGAAAAAGTGCCACAGCTCCAGCCGCTAAACATACTATTCTCTTATCAAAGGTTTGGATGCAGCTGTGATCTGTCGGAGATATCAAAGATCTTCAAACCAGCCAAAAATTATCAGATCCATTACATATCACCGGTTGGCTTATTTTGTGTGATCACGCCAAGACATCTAAAAACTGCCAACTGCTTAGCGGGGTCGTGTCAACCCTTATGAATCTTAGAAATTTAGGGGCGTCTTTCTTTTAACACTTTTTTAAATCGGCTCTTAATGGACCAGCGGGGGCATTTGAACAGAAAGTTACGGTTTTGAATTAGAGTCGGGCGAGATCATCCCGAACCCCGCCCGATCTGGATCGGTTTAAATGGCGTCAAGAGGACTTTTTACACCCATTAAATTCTTTTGAGATAAATGAGTGTATACCATCGTAGTTTTTACACTGGCATGTCCCAGGAGTTCCTGGACGGTTCGGATATCATAGCCGCTTTCTAAAAGATGGGTGGCGAAGCTGTGTCTCAACGTGTGCACTGTGATCCTTTTGCTGATACTACCACGCTTTGTTGCCCGCTTGATGGCCCTTTGCAGATTGGACGGGTGCAGATGATGTCTTCGTATGATTTTGGATCTCGGATCGACTGACAATTTTTGTGAAGCAAACACCCACTGCCAGTGCCATTCTTTTCCGGCATTGGGATATTTACGTTCCAGGGCATGGGGCAGATAAACGCCAGGGACTTTGTTTTTCTGGTCTTCATTATACAAGACCCAGGCCTTTCGGATATGGTTGCTCAGATCTTCTTTAATTTGGGTCGCCAGAAGGGTTTCTCGATCTTTGTCACCTTTGCCGGCCCTGACAATCAATCGGTGTCGCCTGAAATCGACATCTTTGATTCGCAGATTCAAACACTCTTGGAGCCTCAATCCGCCCCCGTATACAATCCTTGCCATCAGCAGGTTGATTCCATCCATGTATTGAAACAGGCTTGCGATTTCCGGTTGTGTCAACACCACCGGCAATTTTTTGCTTTGTTTTGCCCGGAGCACATCATTAAGGTCGCTAATATCGATGCTTAAAATATGGCGGTAAAGAAATAATATTGAATTAAACGCCTGATTTTGTGTAGATGCAGAAACTTTTCGATCTGCGGCCAAATGTGTGAGAAAATCTTTTAAATCTGTCTGATTCAGCTTTTGAGGGGGTTTGCCTTTCAAAAACCGGTAATAGGATCTGATCCAGCCCATATATGTTTTTTCTGTTCGTATCGAAAGATGTCTTAACCGCATCATTCTGACCATTTCATCAGCAACATGCTTCCATTGTCTGTCCGGTTCATCTGTATTTTGGACCAGAGGAGTTGATTTGCCTCTTTGACAAATGCGGTACAGGCTCACAGCGTCACTGGCCTGCTGAATCTGCCAGGGTTCGTAGATCGAAGACAATTTGTTAAGATAACGATCGATATTTTCTGAAGTGATAGGTGTT
This sequence comes from Desulfobacterales bacterium, assembly GCA_036447975.1. Taxonomy (GTDB): domain Bacteria; phylum Desulfobacterota; class Desulfobacteria; order Desulfobacterales; family UBA11574; genus JAUVVL01. Next base: position 417 of record JAZFVY010000396.1, on the reverse strand, counting down.
TCGGGCTTGATTTCACAAAATTCATGAAATTTTGTGATCCAGTTTAAATAATACGGTAATTTTTTTTAGTAACGATCTTTTTAGACAACAGGTAGCGCTTAAATTCATCCATGACATTTCCTCCTTTCAAATGGGATTGTTATGCCGCAGCGGTATAACATGCCATATGGGCGTCAAAAGCCGCTTGGCTATTATTTTTAATATTTCTTCAAGATGTGAAACACAATAATATTGTTGATAATTTTTAAATATATGATAGAAATGAGATAGCTGAAGATGAAATTTAACATTGTTAATGTGCACGGTTATTGCATTTTCTCGCTATCTTCGATTTTCATTACTTCGCGAGAAAACAATACAATAAATATGTTAGCTGTTTTCTAAAAAGTGTTCATAAAAAGGGAGTTATATGCAACC
>JAZFVY010000395.1:0-2991 GCA_036447975.1 Desulfobacterales bacterium | reverse complement strand
TCCTCACCATTGAATTGCCGTCGCACAGACTGAATCAGTCAATAACCGAAGAGATGATCCGGGAAGGTCGTCATTATCCGGTAATGGATGGAAGGCTGGTATTTAAAACTGCTGTTAAAAGACTTTTACAGGTTGCTAAAGAAGTATTGGAAAAGGCCGAACTTACAGTTGATGACATAGATCTTTTCATTCCGCATCAGGCCAACCTTCGCATTAACGAGGCATTTGCCAAGCTATTGAATTTGCCTCAAGAAAAAGTTATTAACAATATTCAGCGTTACGGCAATACAACAGCGGCAAGCATTCCGATTGCTCTGGATGAAGCCATTGAGACAAAACGGATAGGCAAAGGCAGCACCGTTGTTTTTCTTGCCCTGGGTTCCGGATTGACCTGGGGGGCTGTTATATATCGGTTTGAAAAGTAAAAACGTCTATATCAAAACCCGCCGGAAAATAGGGTCTCCAAGTAGAATCTGGTTATGGGATCAATGCCATCAAAGCTGTGATCTGTGCTTTGATTTTTTATTGCCATCTGTTTTCGAATATCCGTTGCGAGGGTTTTACCAAGTTCCACGCCAAACTGATCAAATGGGTTGATGCCCCAGATAAAGGCTTCAAAAACGGTTTTAGCTTCATAAAAAGCGAGCAAACTTCCGATATTTTCCGGCGAAATATCGTTTAACAAAATTGTTGATGACGGCCTGTTACCGGGAAAAGATTTTGCAGTTTCCGAGTCTTCTTTTCCCAGAGCCAGGGCTGCCGGCTGTGCAACCAGATTCGACCAGAGCTCCTGGTGGTTGGAGACCCCCTTTGATTGATTCTGATACTGTTCATAATAGGGGCGGATGACACCAATAAAATCGATGGGGAAAGGGCGTCCCTGGTGTGCCAATTGAAAAAAAGAATGTTGAGCATTGGTTCCGGGTTCTCCAAAAATAATAACACCGGAAGGTTCTTCCAGCGGATCGCCGTCTTTTGTAACCGACTTACCGTTACTTTCCATGTTCAACTGCTGGATATGAGGCGCCAGCTTGGACAAAGGCGATGCGTATGGAATGATGGCCTGAGCCGGATATCCCAGAAAATTGTTGTTCCAGATTGCAACAAGTGCGGCAACTATAGGAATGTTTTTTTCCACCGAAGCATTCTGGGCATGAAGATCCATGTCTTCAGCGCCCTTTAAAAACCGTTCAAACCGCTCATACCCTATATACAGGCTTAGCGGAACTCCGCCGACGGCTGATGTAACACTGTATCTTCCCCCGATGAAATCAAACATGTGAAATGAGGAAAGAACAGGGTTTCCGGGATCATCTCCTGGAGACCCTTTGCTTGTGACCGATGCAAAGTGTTTAGCAGGGTCAAGACCTTTCTCGGTCAAAAAGGCATAGGCCTGATTAGCATTGGCAATGGTTTCAGCCGTTGTGTAACTTTTTGAGATAACGATCCACAGGGTAGTTTCGGGGTTGATTTGGGATACAATCCTTCCGAAGTTGTGGATATCCACGTTGGAGAGAAACATGATTTCAATATTTTTGTCTGCAAACGGATGCAGAGCCTGGGCGACAAACTCCGTTCCCAGATATGATCCACCAATCCCGATGACAACCACATGTTTGAACGGTTTGCCGGTTGATCCGGTTATCTGTCCTTCATGAACTTTAGACGCAAACACCTTGACATCATCTCTTACATTTCTTATTTCAGGCATCACATCTTTTCCATCAACCAAGATTGGATTGTCTGAAAAATTCCTTGCAGCTGTGTGAAGCGCTGCCCGGTTTTCAGTGGTATTAACCTTTTCTCCGCTGGACATGGAAATAAACTGTTGTTTTAGCTTTAGGATTTCAGCAAGTTCAAACAGAAGATCCATGGCCTTGTCATCTAACCTCTGGCGTGAAAAATCATAAAAAATCCCGGCAGCCTTTAAAGAGAATTTTGCAAGTCGATCCTTATCTGCAAGAAGACGCTTCAGATGCTTTTCCGGATGCTTTATAATATCGGCATGCTGGATCAACTTTTTCCAGACAGAAATCTCATTTAGTTTCAGGCCTGTCATAGGGACCTCCTTTTTTCAACTACGGTCTTTTTTGCCCTCAAGGATCGCACGCATTCGATTTCGTTCAGCTTTTATTTTCCGAAGTTTGTCTTTGATATATAGGTGTTTTTCCAGGGGTGCGTTTTTTAACTCCTTTTCAGTCTTCTCAACCTCGCGCAGGAGTAAATAAAGTTCTCTTGCAATCATTTTGATTGGCATAACACTTTCAAAATCCCCGGGTTATTATAGAATGACTAGTATTATTCTTCAAGCTTTGCCTAAATTTATGTTTTGTGATATAAGCACATTTTTCGTATTAATGGAATAAATTGCGGGAAATAAAATGCGCATCGGTATGGGATATGATGTTCATCGATTGGTTGAAGGGCGTAAACTTGTTCTGGGCGGTGTAACCATTCCTTTTGAAAAGGGCCTGCTCGGTCATTCAGACGCCGATGTATTGGTTCATGCTGTGTGTGACGCCCTGTTAGGAGCGGCCGGTTTGGGAGATATAGGCTTGCATTTTCCTGATACAGACTCGGAGTATAAAGATGTTGCCAGCATAAAGATTCTTGCCAAAACTTATGAATTGATAAGCGCCAAGGGTTTTTCGATAATGAATTTAGACTCAACTATTTTTGCCGATGCTCCAAAACTTTCCCCATATAGAGATGCAATGCAAAAAAATATTTCAAGAACAATTGAAATCAAGCAGGATCGTGTTAATGTTAAAGCCACAACCTTTGAAGGTCTTGGAATGATCGGAAAAGGGGAGGGGATCGGAGCCATGTGCGTTGCACTTATCGATTAACCCACTTTATAAACGAAGAATACGGATAATGAACTATGGCGCTTCGCGTTTACAATTCTTTGGGCAAAAAAAAGGAACTTTTTGAACCTTTAGTACCGGGCAAGGTGCGTATGTACGTTTGCGGCCCTACGGTGTACGACTC
>JAZFVY010000394.1:0-2713 GCA_036447975.1 Desulfobacterales bacterium | reverse complement strand
CTCTCTTAATCCCTGGGACATGGATTTAATGGTAGCGTCCGTTACGGTTAGCCGATCGATCATGGCATCGGTAAGCCCCATCTTTTTTGCACGCGCCAGATCTTTCTGGTTTTCTTCCTGGATAGGGGATGCCAGTTTTTCAATATTGACGGCAATGGCAACCAGAACATCATTTTTTTTGTCTGAAGGACATTTGGCAATCTCCAGTGAAGCAGCCCGGGCTGCTTTTGCCATTCCTATAATCTTTGATTCAATAGACATATTTGACCCCCGTTTAGCAGATATTTGGTGCTAGATCAAAAAAGATAGGTTTTAGGTCAAGCATTAATAAGTTTTATATGTTAAGTTCAGCCGTAATTGCCAGGTTATCTCTATGGATAACATAATCATAGGGCTTATACCCCAAACGATCCTTAATCTGACTGGATTTGAGTCCCATAATTTTTCGAATATCGGCCGAATTATAATTCACCAGGCCGGTTCCAAGTATCTCATTGTCGTCTTTTCTGAATTCCACAGGAGCGCCGACACCAAAATCACCTTCTACACCGACAATACCGCTCGGCAGGAGGCTCTTGCCCCTGTTCAGAATTGCGTTTGCAGCGCCGTCATCAATTCTGATAACTCCTTTGGGTTTCAACGTAAAGGCTATCCAGCATTTACGGCTTTTAAGCTTTTGCTTTTTGGGAACAAAAAACGTACCTAGATTTTTGCCGGAAAGGAGCTTTTCCAGGATTTCGGGTTTGGTTCCGTTTGTGATTACCATGGGAATCCCGGCCGCGGTGACCTTTCCGGCGGCCTTTATTTTGCTGATCATTCCGCCGGTTCCAAGGGCCCCTGGGATGTCGCTGGCAAATTTAATTATATCCTTTCCGATGGTGGATACTATGGGAATCAGTTCCGCATCCGTGTTGGTTCGGGGATCTTTGTTGTAGAGGCCGCCAATATCCGTAAGGTTGATGAGAATATCCGCATCCATCAGAAGTGTAATCATGGCGGCAAGATTGTCATTGTCTCCAAATTTAATCTCTTCGACCATCACGGTATCGTTTTCATTGACAATAGGAATAACTTGCCATGCAAGCAGTGTGTAAAGCGTGTTGCGCGCATTCAGGTATCTTATACGATTGTTAAGGTCATCACTGGTCAGCAGAATCTGGGCAACTTTTTTGTGATATCGCGAAAAAGCCTTTTCGTATTCCATAATAAGACCGGCCTGACCCACAGCAGCAACAGCCTGCCGTTTGGGGATTTCATCCGGCCTTTTGTCAAGGCCGACTTTCTTTACCCCTGTGGCCATTGCGCCGGAAGAAACCAGAATAATCTCAAACCCCCTATCAATCAGGCGGCAAATCTGTCTGCTGATGGATCGGATCGCTTTTAAATTTAATCCATTGTCTTGAGTAAGAACATTACTGCCAACCTTGACCACAACGCGCTTGGCGGCTTTAAAAATCGTTTTTCTGTTGTCAATCATGGGCTGTGTCCAATAATTGAACGATTTGCAATTTTAAATCGTCAACGCCATTGCCGGTTAGGGCGGAGATTAATGTTACTTTTTTGCCCTTTGCGGCAGATTGAAACGTTTTTGCCGCTTTCCTGGCATCGGGCAGGTCAATCTTGTTAAGAACTACAATCTGAGGTTTTTCCGCAAGCTTCTGGTTATACTTGGCCAGTTCTTTGTTAATGGTGTCATAGCCATGGAGAGGATCATCCGAATCAATGGCTGACACATCTACAAGGTGAACCAGAATGCTGGTGCGCTCGATGTGGCGCAGGAATCTGATGCCGAGCCCGGTTCCTTTATGTGCCCCCTTAACCAATCCGGGTATATCGGCAACCACAAAAGGTTCACCCCGGTCGGTTTCAACAACGCCGAGGCTGGGGGTGAGCGTAGTGAAGGGGTAGTTGCCTATCTTTGGACGCGCTGAAGAAACTGTGGTGATAAGAGTAGATTTGCCGGCATTGGGAAGACCGATGATACCGACATCGGCCAGAAGCTTGAGCTCCAACTTGACCTTTTTGGTTTCGCCAGGTTCACCGGGCTGAGCAAACCGGGGGGACCGGTTTGTTGAAGTTTTAAATCGAGCGTTCCCCTGACCGCCTCTACCGCCCTTTGCCAGTACAAGTCTTTCGCCGGATTTAATTAAGTCGTTTATAATCTGTCCGGTTTCAGCGTCAGTGACCAGGGTTCCGGGAGGAAGTTCTATGACGAGGTCTTGGCCGGTTTTTCCGGTTTTCCGTTTGCCCTGGCCATGGGCACCGGTTTTGGATTTGAATTGTTTCTGAAATCGAAACTGATACAGGGTGCGTTTTCTTGATGTTGTTATAAAAACAACATCACCGCCCTTGCCCCCGTCTCCACCATCCGGTCCTCCGCGCGGAATAAACTTCTCACGTCTGAAACTCACACAGCCTCTGCCGCCATCGCCGGACTGAACGGTAATAATAGCTTCATCAATGAATTTCACTCTGCATAAATGCTTACTTTTTTGCGAGAACGACCCAGTCTTTCATAAGCAACGACACCATCAATCTTGGCAAACAGAGTGTAATCTCTGCCCATTCCCACGTTAGCCCCGGGATGTATCCTTGTCCCCAGTTGGCGCACCAGAATATTGCCGGCTTTTACTGTCTGCCCGCCAAATCGTTTTACGCCCCGTCGTTGCGCATTACTGTCACGGCCGTTCTTGGAACTGCCTGCTGCTTTTTT
>JAZFVY010000393.1:0-2177 GCA_036447975.1 Desulfobacterales bacterium | reverse complement strand
TGGTATTTTGTTCCAGAAGGACAGCAAAGTCGAGAGCAAGCTTCCGGGACTCGGGGATTTGCCTTTGATTGGAGGTCTGTTCCGACATACCTCGGTCATTCAGACAAACAGCGAGCTGCTTGTGTTTATTACACCGCACGTGATAGATGAAGATGCTGAGGAACTTCCCGAGGCCGTAGAAGAGAAAAAGAAAACGCTCGAAAACATCCTTGGGCAATTGGAAGAAACCGTGGAAGAGCTTGCGTGGGAAACACCGTGATTTTTCACGGATAAGGTCCTTCAACGTGTACTAATTCTGCGCCCTGGGCAACCGTTTGGCTGCCCAGGGTTTGCAGCAGCGATTTCATCGCAGCTTTTGCCCATCCATTCCGAAACTGGGGTTACAAAAACTTTTTACTGGCAAGTTGTCTAACGGTACGGTAAAAATAGTAGCCTATTGCTGTTTCTAAAAAGTCAGGTTAACATTTCGGCTTGTCATTCCGCACTTGATGCGGAATCCAGACTTTGCGTTTTTCTGGATTCCCGCTTTCGCGGGAATGACAGGTGGATATGTATTTTTTTGAAGGAGATTAAAAATGTGGGTCGCAATTATTATTGGCGTGGTGGTTATTCTTGTTTTGGTTTTTCTTTACAACAGTCTTATCGCAAAGAAAAATCAGGTAACGAATGTATTTGGTACTATCGATGCTTTGCTCAAGAAAAGATATGACCTGCTGCCGAAACTTATTTCGACTGTTAAGGCGTATATGGAGCATGAAAAGAGCCTGTTAACCGAAATCACCGAGATGAGGGCAAAAGCGGTCTCCGGCCGATTGTCCGATGACGAGCAGGTTGACCTTGACAACAAGCTGAGCAAAATGATCGGGGGTATCATGGTGGCGGTGGAAAATTATCCTGATTTGAAGGCCAACCAGAATTTTCTGCAGCTCCAACGGGCAATGAACGAGATTGAGGAACAGATATCGGCTGCCAGACGCGCTTATAACGCCGCGGTAACCGCCTATAACAACGCGGTTGAGATGTTTCCAACCAACGTGGCTGCTTCCATGATGAGATATAAGCTAAAGAAAGTTTTTGAAATCAGTGAAGAACAACGAGAAGATGTGGACGCTGAGAAACTGTTCAAGAGCTAAATTTGAAAGTGTAAACAGGTTTCTACGGGTTTGATGCGATAGGGCCGATACGTGAAAACATTAGAAGATTTAAGAGACTTTTATAACACCACTTTGTTGGCTGACCTCCAGAACCTTGAACAGGAACGAAAGAAAATTGCCTTTAAGCTTACCTGTGTTATAGTTACTATTCTGTGTATTTTAGGCGTTTGTTTCTTAATCTGGAAGACAAATGCAAATGCAATCTTCGCTGCTTTGTTTATCCCCGCCGTACTTTGCTTAATAATTGGCGTGGTCTTATGTAAATTTCTCACCAGAGGTTATGTAGCAAAATTCAAGTCGCTTGTGATAGAGAGAATAGTTCACTTTATTGATGAAAATCTGAGTTATGCTGCGAATGACTGTATCGACAAATCAACTTTTATGTTATCCAAAATCTTCAGCACAAAACCCAACCGGTATAAAGGCGATGACCTTGTCTGGGGGAAAACGGGCGCAACAAAAATCAGGTTCTCTGAAATTCATGCCGTCCACGAAAGCGGCTCAGGCAAGAATCGGCGCCGGTATACAGTATTTAAAGGGCTGTTTTTCATTGGTGATTTTAATAAGGATTTTACCACCCAGACAGTGGTCCTTCCCGATACGGCGGAAAAACTCTTCGGCTATTTAGGGCAGAAGCTGCAGTCGTTGAATATATTCCGCGGCCAGCTCATAAAGCTCGATGACCCTGAGTTTGAAAAGCACTTTGTCGTATATGGCAATGACCAAATTCAGGCCAGATATATCCTTTCAACGAGCTTGATGGAGAGGATTGTCGAGTTCAAGAAAAAGACCGGCAGAAAGATATATCTGTCCTTCGTAGGCTCAATGGTTTTTGTGGCTGTCTCCTATACAAAAAAACTTTTTGAGCCGAGATTATTCAGGACGCTATTGGATTTTGGTCCTATCCGGGAATATTTTGAATACCTTCAGCTTGCTATCGGGATTGTTGATGACCTCAACTTGAATACGCGTATCTGGAGTAAACAATAATATGGACGCTTATAGCTTAAGACCGGATGAGCT
>JAZFVY010000392.1:0-2655 GCA_036447975.1 Desulfobacterales bacterium | reverse complement strand
AGCCCCGGAAGTCAGTAAAATCATGCTGGTCGACCTGGATGTCGAGCGAGCCGCGGAAGTCGCTCAATTTATCAATTCAGATAAAATTGAGGTCGAAAAAGCGGATGCATCCGATAAATCGCAATTGGTGGCGTTGTTCACCAAAGGTGGCTACGATCTTGTGGTGAATGCCACCTTGTCGACGTTTAACCGGCAGGTTATTGAAGCGGCCCTCGAAGCCGGAGCGCACTATATCGATATGGCCTCCGATGAATTTCTCCCTGAAAAAGACGGCAAACAATACCTGGTTGAGCAGCTTGAATATGCCGAAGAATTCAAAAAGCAAGGCCTCATGGCCAATATCCTGGCCGGAGGCGACTCGGGGTTGGTTAATGTGATGGCCAAAGAAGCCGTTGATGAACTGGATGAAGTCGATTATATCGGCATTAAGGATTACGGTGTGGTAACCTGCGATGAACCCGTAGCCATGTGGTCTTTTCAAACTTACATGGAAGATTGTGCCGCTAAAGCCATCTACTGGGAAGACGGCCAGTACAAATGGGCCGAACCCTTTACCGGAGAAGAGGAATACTATTTCCCGGCACCGTTGGATGTAAAGGGCAAAGTGTTTTACCACAGCCATGAAGAACCCCTGACAATCCCTGCATTTATCGGCAAACCGGTCAAGTATGTTGATTTCAAAATGGGCGACCCGGACAGCGCAACATGGGAGTTCCTGCTTGAAGGACTCAAGCTGATGGACGAGGAGACTGTTGACATCAAAGGCAACAAGGTAAGTGTCAAGGATGTTTTCTGCAATCAATTGCCTAAGACCCTAACCCCTAAAAAATGCATTGAGCTGATCAAGGCGAAGAAGATCCAGAGCCAGGCCGTGCTGGCTGTTGATGTCAAGGGGACCAAAGCCGGCAAAAAGCTGCACTATAAAATGTGGACGGATAGCCCGAATATTGAAAAGGCCTGTTCCATGATCCCCGGAACCAATGACGTTTCCTGGATTACATCCGTTCCGGCATCGGTTTTAGCTTTGATGATTCTCAGAGGTCAGATCAAACGGACCGGGGTATTCCCTTGCGAGGTTTTGAATGCCGAAGAAAGAAAGATTTACTTTGAGGGCATCAAAGAATGGGATGTGATCATTCATAAACAGATTACGTCTGATATCGCCTGATTTTGAATCCTGTTTTGTCCGCCGGCTGCCGGCGGGCAAAAATGAAACGTGGCTGGAACGATAAAAAGGTTAACATATGAAAACACAGTGTCAGTTTTTGTCTGAGGATGAACAATCTAAAGTTCATGAAAAAAGTATCAAGATTCTCGAAGAGATCGGTGTCAAATTTTTAAGCGCGAAAGCGCTCAAGGTTTTGGAAAAAAACGGTGCCAAGGTAGACTACAGTGAAAAACTGGCCAAAATCCCCAGGGAGATGGTTGACCAGGCGCTCAAGACCGCGCCCAAATCCTTTGTCCTGGGCGCCCGCAACCCGGAATTTGATGTGCCGTATCCAGCACCCTATACCGGTTATGTTCTGGATTGCGGCGGGGTGTTTACATTTGATTATAAAAAAGGTCAGCGCCGGTATTCAACTTTGAAGGATTGCGAAGATGCGCTCCGCGTATTTGAGGAAATGAGCCTGGGATCATACATCTGGCCCCATTCCGTACCGGACATGGAAATTACCCACCCTAATTCAAGCAAGATTTATCTGGACCTGGCGGCCTTGATGTTTACTTCCAAGCACGTTCAGGATGAGCTTACCGATCCCCGGGCAGTTCCTTATATGATCGAAGGGATGACCGCCATTCTGGGAAGCGAAGCAGCGGTCAAAGAGCGCAAGATTTATTCGGTCTGTTATTGCACCCTGGCCCCGCTGACCCACGACGGCGGCATGAGCGAAGCCTTGATCGACTTGAGTGAATTTGAAATTCCCATTCTGATTCTCCCCATGCCCTGCGCCGGATCAACCGGCCCTGCCAGCCTTTATTCCAACATTGCCATGGGAAATGCCGAGGCGCTTTCGGCTGTGGTTCTTTTTCAGATGGCACATCCTGGGACTCCGCTTATTTATGGCGATGCTTCGGGAAGCACGGAGTTCTCATCAGGCGGCTTTCTGGAAGGGTCCCCGGAAATGGTGCTGATGTCGGCGGCCAGGGGCGAGATGGCCCGGTTTTATGGATTACCGAATACGCAGGCAGGATGTCTGACCGATGCCAAGACACCCGGACCACAGGCGGTTATGGAAAAATTAATTACGACTTTGCCGTTGGTCCTGAGTGGCGTTGATTACATTCAAGGGCCAGGCGCCATCGAAACCAGCGGAACCCTCTGTCTTGAACAGATCGTTGTGGATGAAGAGATCGCTAAACTTTGCAAACGCTTGCGAGACGGCATTGATACCTCTGACGAAAAAGATTTTTATGACGACATTAAAGCCGTTGGGCCCGGCGGTCATTTTTTGGTGCAGCCCAATACTGTTAAAGCGTGCCGCAGCGAAGAATTTTTAATGCCGCTTTTAAGCAATCGCAGTGCCTATGAAAGCTGGGTGAAGCTAGGCAGCCCCGAACTTTACCAGGAAGCACAGCAGAAAGTTGAAGAGATCCTGGCCACCCCTCAAAAGCACCCCTTACCAGATGATGTTATCGGCAAACTCGAGGCCATTA
>JAZFVY010000391.1:0-5033 GCA_036447975.1 Desulfobacterales bacterium | reverse complement strand
CAAGCAAAATTAACAAATCCAAGCTAAAGACATGGTTTGGTTATACCCGCACTCACGGCGGACTTCCCATGTTTTTGATTATTAAAACATTATTAAGAAATATTGCTTCGCTTTATCCGGTTGTCGTTTGAACCGGCAAAAAGCGAGCGCATTCCCCGCAGATTATATGAAACGGGCTGCTCCAAGGTGTGATATAAGACACACCGGTTGTAAAAATTAATAAAAAAGGAGGAGCAGCCCATGAAAAAGATAGCTTATGTTGGAATCGATTACCATATAAATCTTCTTTCTATCGCTGTCGTTATTGAAGGAGAGAAGGAGCTTTATCGCACTTGCGAATGTGTTTGTCACAAAAACTTGACACAAACATAAAGAGCTTAGCTTATAAAAACGTCTAGTCGAGTCCCGACTGCTGCCGAATACTGCGGGCCAGCGCTGACATGTCTTCGTCCTCGTGACCACGGGCAATGAGCCCTGTCTCTACCTGCTCCACATAAGCGGCCAAAGGAAGGGTGACGCCCAGTTCTCTGGCGATCTCCAGGGCGATATTGAGGTCTTTGCGGTGCAGCTTGACTTTGAATCCCAGAGGGTATAAATTTTTGATCATGTTGCCGGACCGGTTGGTCAGAGCCCAGGATTGGGCCGCACCGCTGCCCACAGCCTGCAAAACCTTATCCATATCAAGTCCGGCTTTAATTCCCAGGGTGACTCCTTCTGCCACGCTCCAGTAGGTTCCACCTACAATAATCTGGTTAATGGCTTTGGTGAGCTGTCCTGCGCCGACGGGGCCGATGTGAGTAATGGTTTTTCCCATGGCTTTTAAGACCGGATCAACTTTTTCAAGGTCTTCAGCTTCTCCGCCAACCATAATTGAGAGCGTTCCTTTCTGGGCCCCCTCGGATCCCCCGGATACCGGGGCATCAATCATTTTAATTCCCTTTTTCCCAAGGTCTTGAGCTATTCGGCGGGTGGTGGACGGGCTAATGGTGGACATATCAACTACAATCGAGCCGGCCTGAGCCCCATGAATTACACCGTTTTCTCCCATAATTACTTCCTCAACATCAGGGGTGTCGCTGACGCAAGTGATAATGACCTCAGCACCCACAGCCGCTTCCCTGGGTGAAGCCGCCCGTTGGGCTCCCTCTTTGGCCGGTATCTTTTCCTTGTCTCTGGTCCGGTTGTGAACCGTAAGGTCGAAACCGGCATTAAGAATGTTAAGGGTCATGGGTATGCCCATGGTTCCTAGACCGATAAAAGCAACTTTCATATGCCACCTCCTTAATCGTATAACGCATAACTTCTAATATGGTCCCGACGCAACGAGTATCGTTCATTCTAAAACTAAAAAATTGAAGCTCCCTGTCCCGCTTTTAGCGGGACTAAAAGCGGGACGGGGAATGCGCTCGCTGTTACAGTTCAAGCGGTGAATCCGCGTTCTATAAAATCGCCAAAGCGATTTTATCTTCACATAAAAATCTTTCCAGGGTTCATCAAGCCTTTGGGATCCACCAGTTCCTTGATGCGCTTCATCAGTTCATAACTCCGGCCGTGCTCCAGCTGCATGAACTTACGTTTGCCGATACCGACACCGTGTTCGCCGGTGCAGGTTCCTCCCAGTTCCACCGCGCGTGTAACGATGCTATGATTAATATCCTCAAGGACTGACCATTCCTTCTCATTTGCCGGATCTCCGACCAAGACCACATGAAGGTTTCCATCCCCCGCATGCCCGAAAACATACCCTACCGCGTTTTGTCGGTCCACAAGTTCCTGAGAAAAAATGACCATTTCCGGATAGCGGGAAATGGGAACAGCGGCATCAACGATGAGCGTTTCCTTTCCCGGGTGGGCGCGATGAATCGTCTCCCAGGCTTCGTGCCTGGCCCGCCATAGCTCTTGGCGTTCGCCCTCCTTGATCCCAAAACTGAAACCGGAAGCACCACAGTCTTCGCACAACTCCTTTGCAAGGTCGGCTGTTTCCAATAAAGCAGCCTTGCTAATACCATGAAATTCGCAAAAAAGGGAGGGAACATCCGGCAGGTTGAGTTCTTTTTCACGGTTCATCAGGCGGATCAGACCGGGCGTTAGCAGTTCCAGAGCCGCCGGCTCCAACCCGGAGCCAATCAAGACTGCCACTGTTTCGGAAGCCTCATCCAGATGTTTGAATGTAATGGTAGCGGTCAGGTGGTGTACCGGGATACCGGCGAGCCGGAGCGTCGCTTCAGTCGCGACTCCCAATGTTCCCTCCGACCCGACAAAAAGTCGCGTTAAATCATAACCCGATGAGGATTTGGGTGCCTTACATCCGGTATGGATGATATCTCCCTGCGGGAGTACTACCGTCAGCCGCATGACATAATCTTTTGTAGCACCGTATTTTATGGTTTGAACTCCGGATGCGTTGTTGGCGATCATCCCGCCGATGGTGGCTTCCGCACCCGGATCGGGTGGAAAGAACAGGCCGTATTTGCCGGCCTGACGGTTCAATTCTTTTCGGAACACACCGGGTTGAACGTCGGCCTGGAGGTCCTGCGGACGAATTTCCAATATTCTGTTCATCCGGGTCAAATTCATTACCAATCCGCCCCGGACTGGTACAGGGTTGCCTTCCGTGCTGGTTCCCGCCCCCCAGGGCGTAACCGGTATATGTTGTTCATAGGTCCAGGATAGAATTTCAGCCACTTCTCCAGTTGTTACCGGCCAGATAATTCCCGCCGGCAAGATGCCGCTGTGGTGTGATATATCGTGCAGATGAAGTTCACGGTTGGATTGGCCGACGGAAAAACGGTCGGAATCGACAAAAGACGATAACGCATTGATCTGCGCCTGGGCAAATTCCTTCATTTACTTTTTACCTTCGGCAAGGATCTCTGCAATATGTTTGACCTGTATCGTTCCTCTGCGTTTGTCCATCCCGCCGCGTATCTGCAGAACACAGCCCGGGCAGTCCGTAACTAGGAGTTCGGCGTCTGTTTCTTGTATATTATCCAGCTTTTCTTTCAAGATTTCCGAGGATATTTCCGGAAAGTCTACTGAATAAGAACCACCGAACCCGCAACAGACGTTTTCGTCTTTGGAAGGCACATATTCGTAACCGGCCTGTTCGATAAGTTTTCGGGATTCCTCGGTGACACGCATTCCCCGGCAAAGATGACAGGGTGCGTGATAGGCGACTTTTTTGCGAGTTTGCTTAAATTCGTCGCTGGAAACATTCAGGACATTGACCATAAAAGAACTGTAATCGATGATTTTATCCGTAAATGCATTCAGGTTTGCCGGCGCATCGTGATCGTCCTTGAATATTTTGTGAAAATTGTGCTTAAGGTGAGAGCCGCAGGACGCGCACAAGGTCAGTATATAGTCGCATGTTTCGGGCTGTATCGCCTTGATGTTCTGAAGGGCCAACTCCTTTGCGGTTTCTTCCTCAGCCGCCGTCAGTGCGGGCAGCCCGCAGCAGGTTTGATCCATGGGAAATTCCATCTGAACCTTGTGTCCTTTAAGTGATGCCAGCAGCGCTTCGGCTTGCTCCGGATATATAAAATCTGTGGCGCACCCAACAAAAAGAGCGACGGTATATTTCGGATCGGCAACCTGTGGACGTATTTGACTCCATAGATCCCTGAACGGTGTTTTGGCGATCACCGGGAGACTGCGAAATCCGTGCTCTTTTTCAAGAAAATGTGGCAGGTGTCGGATCATCGGCCCTTTTCCGGCCAGCGGCCTTTGCGCAAGATGTGCCTGGCGCAAAATAAAATGAAAAAGCTTGCGATTTTTCATGACTTTTGAAAGCAGGACATTTTTCAGCGGTGTTTTTCCTTCCGCATCCATTACGGCGCGATAGGTTTTTTTAATCAGATAGGGAAGATCGATGTCCACAGGACAAACTTCTTTACAGGCCTCACAGTTGATGCAGTTTCGTACGATTGCCCTGTCATTTTCCTCGCCGTGGTAAAAAAGGGTCAGAATCAGACCGATGGCACCGATGTATACATGGCCGTACTTGTGTCCCCCCACTTTGCTGTAGATCGGGCAGACATTGGCGCATGCTCCGCATCGGATGCATCTGAGCGCTTCCGAAAATACAGGGTCTCTGGCAAGCTCAAGACGCCCGTTGTCCAGAAAAACAATATGCATTTCTTTTTTGTTTGTGGGAGAAGAACCGCATTCCACAGCGCCTTTGATCCAGGTCACATAAGAGGTGATGGCCTGACCTGTGGCGTTTCTGGGCAAAACTTTTAGGATTCTAAGCATGCTTTTCAAATCGGGAACCAGCTTGTCATAGCCGACCAATGCCACATGTACCCTGGGCAGTGTGGTTACCAAACGCATATTCCCTTCATTGGTAACCAGACCGAGTGCTCCGGATTCCGCCACGGCAAAATTGGCTCCACTGATCCCCATATCCGCCTCCAGATAGGCCGGTCTGAGCTCCTGCCGCGCCACTTTCACCAGCTTGTCTATATTTTCGGCGTCTTGTTTTTTCCGGGTTACCTCCGCAAACAAATCCCCCACCTGGTATCGGGAAAGGTGAATGGCAGGCATTACCATGTGGGACGGTCCCTCGCCCCTTAACTGTATAATCCACTCCCCCAGGTCGGTCTCGGTTACCGTAAAACCTTCTTTCTCCAGATGGTCGTTGAGGAAGATTTCTTCGGCGGTCATGGATTTAGCCTTAATAATCTTTTTTACATGGTTCTCTTTTGCAATGGCGGCAATGATCTCATTGGCTTCACGTGCATTTCCGGCCACATGGACCTTGGCCCCTGCGGCTTGGGCATGGGTTTTGAATTCTTCAAAAAGCTCGGTCAAATATGGCAAGGCAGCATCTTTTCCAGCAGCGATTTCATTTTTGATGCCTTCGAAATCTATGCCTTGGAAGACTGTGGGGCGGTTTTCCCGGTATGCTGTATTGAAATTCTCCAGTGCGGTTCGGAGAAATTTATCCGACAGGGCTTCCTTTAGCTGCTTTTTATAGGATTTTATATCCTGGGCTGTTTTGATCATGCTTTGTTTTCCTCGATAATAAGAAT
>JAZFVY010000390.1:0-3191 GCA_036447975.1 Desulfobacterales bacterium | reverse complement strand
GTACAGAAGATAAAGAAACTTCCCCATCCGAGATTTTTAGCAAAAAACCCCGTCGGAGCAGAGGCAAATACCCGGGGAACTCCCATAAGGCTTGTTAGCAGCGCATATTGGGTAGCTGTGAATTTTTTGTTTGTAATGCTCGCCATGAAGGCGGCGTATGCGGCTGTCCCCATGCCGCTGCTCATATTTTCAAAGGCTATCACTGCTGATAAAGCAGAAACACTGTGACCAATCTGTGCTAAAATTGCAAAGCACGCCGTGGATATGGCTTGAAGAAAACCAAAAATCCAGAGGCTTCGGTTAATTCCCAGCCTAAACATGAGAATGCCGCCCATCAGACTGCCGGCAATAGTAGCCCAGAAACCAAAAAATTTTACCACCATACCGATTTCTGTTTTTGAAAAGCCGATATCAAGATAAAAAGGTGTGGTCATAGCGCTGGCCATGGTGTCGCCGATTTTGTAAAAAAGGATAAAGGCCAGGATCCATATGGCACCCTGCCGGCTAAAGTATTCTAAGAGAGGATTAAAAACAGCTTCTTTAATGGTCTCAGGGGTTCCAAAGGGGGTATCAGGCTCGGGGGCCAGGAGGGTGGTAAAAACGCCGGGCAAAATGCAGGCTGCCATAATCAGATAGACCATTGAAAAGGGCATATGATCCGCCATGATAAGGCCGCCTCCTGAAGCAAGGAGCATACCTACACGATATCCGTTTATGTACAAAGATGAGCCAAACCCGAGTTCTTCATCGGAAAGATCTTCCCTACGGTAGGCGTCCACTACTATATCTTGAGATGCGCTAAAAAAGGTTACTAAAAATGCTGCAAAAGCGACCATCCATGGCTCGTTTCCAGGATTAGTCCGTCCAAGACCTGCGATTGAAAAGATCAAAGTTATCTGGGCAACCAGCAACCATCCTCTTCTGCGGCCCAAGAGAGGTAACGTGAAACGGTCTAGAAAGGGAGCCCAGAGAAACTTCAAGGTATAGGGAAGACCCACAAGTGCCATCAATCCGATTACGGTAAGATCCATCCCCTCTTCTTTCATCCATGCCTGCAATACGCTTATGGTAAGGAGAAGGGGGACACCGCAAGAAAAGCCCATAAGAAGGGCCACCAGCATTCGGCCACTGCATATTATGTAAAGAATCGATTTCTTGTTTTTTTGCTGCACGACATATTCTCAAGATTGAGGGGCTGCTTGAAACTTCTCAAGCTCATACGGCGTTACAATAGGGCCATATTTGTCTTTCAACGCTATCAGCCCTTCACGCTGTTCATTAAGAACTTCGAATAGTTTATCGGGGATGTTCGATTCTTTCCCGTATGCGTCTATCTGCATTTCGATTCTGGCAATGATATTATCAATATATAGTGAAAATTGTTTTTTATATAACTCCTCCGTATATTCTTTGTCGATTATCGATTTAAACAGATTTTTAAGATCCTCAAACTTTGGAAGATATCCGATGGGCGTCTCAATCACATCCACCTCCGAGTGTGCTTTTCTTTCAAGCCATGCTAACCATACCTTTACGTCTCTCTTCTCCCCAAGCAGCCTTTTGGAGGTGCCCCCTCTGGCTTCTTCAGTTAGAAAGTAATTAAGTCCCGCCATTACAGGCTTTTTATTGTCTGCAATTTTTTTATTTCCAAAGAATTCAAATTGTGCGTCCATATAATCGCCTAATGAGCCGGGAATAAATGGCGCATTTGCCCAAGGAGCTCTACTAACACCTGTTGCCCCTACTTCAGTTGCCGTTGCGGCGGATACGATTGAAGCGCCGATTACGACACCATGATCGAAGTTTTTTGCCGCCCAAACAGGCGGCATTGTGTCACTGTCTCTACCGCTGTAAGTAACTACTCCAGTCTCCACACCTTTAGGATCTTCTGCTTTGTCCGAAAAATTTGCCAATGCTTTCGATGCCAGTGTACACCGCGAATTAGGATGAGACAGGGGGATAGCTTTACCGTTTTCATCAACCATACCTTGTTTCCAAGGACCTTGAAAATTTCTACCTTTTAGCGGTGGTTCTTCACCGCCCCCTGTCCAGTGTGGCACACCGTTTTCGTCGATCAGAACATTAGACCAAATAACTTCCGTTCCCGGATTTCTGAGAAGTTCCATAAGCTTTGGGTCACCTTCCCAGTTTACATCTTCCATAATCCCAAAAATACCGCATTCCGGGTTAATCGATTTAATAGCTCCGTCTTCATCGATCCACATTTGTGCAAGATCATCACCAATAAAATGAGTCCCTGCCATTGCAGTGGTTGTCTTTCCGCATCCACTGGGAGCTGCTCCAGCAATCCAGGTAATTCGACCGCCCGGCGCCTCAATTCCTGTAATGAACATATGTTCTGCCAGCTCGTTAGCTTTGTTTTCGTATATAGCTCTGTCTACGGAAAATCTATGATTACCTTTTTTCAACAACAACGTATTGCCGGCATAGGTGCAGTTAAAACTATAGGTGGTTTGGTGGCTTCGATCCATAAAGACCCGTGCATTCGGCAGGTCTTCCGGTCTATTTAAGCCTTCACTGTGTATGTTTGTATAGAAATGATCCAGGCGCTCAACCTCTTCGTCAAAATTAAAAAACATATTTCTATAAAGGATTTCCGCGCTGTGTGATACATACGCAGAACTGCTGATCTCTAAGGCCGGGTTTGATACGGGAGCACCAATGGGGCCACGTGAGTAAAAACCCACGATCATGGTCTTCCCGTGCATAATCCCCGTCATCTTATCACGAATTTCTATTAATGCTTCAGCTCTATACAGTTTATTAGCAAGAGTACTGATTTCTTCACCTTCATTGGCAATATAAAATGTACGATCGACAATTCGTCCCTGTTCATCTTTTAGATCATAGTGGATCGTATGTTTGTCCATGGGAAGTTTTTCTTCCTCCCCATTTTTTATTGTTAGATTTTTGATAAACTGCCTATCTTTCTCAGATCCAGTGTTAATAAAGACATCATCCGGTTCACACATCGCAATGGCGTTTGCGATCTTTATAAGGGCATCCTTATTTTTTATCTGTTTTATCCTGGATAGATTCTCTTTATCCAGTTTATTTTCAAGAAGCTTCACGGCTTCTTCATAGCTGGTAATTCCTCCGATTTTTTTTACGATATCTATTCCTTTTTTTCTAATAAGCATACTTGATTTCCCTTTTTGTATTTTACTTCC
>JAZFVY010000389.1:0-5041 GCA_036447975.1 Desulfobacterales bacterium | reverse complement strand
TGCTCATTAATTGATGATTTCGTAGAAAATCAAATTCATTGGTATTGTCTTGGTTCTGTTCCTTTTTTGAAAAGGGCTGTGACCGCATGGGGTGAATCATCAGTAGCAAGGCGGCCGGTTAACGGATCCATATGTACCTTTACCACGTCATCCGGAATATCAAAGTATTGGAAAGGCTTATCCGCAAGTGCTTTGGTCATGAATTCAATCCATATGGGAAGGGCTGCTTTGGCCCCCGTTTCCCTTTTACCGAGAGTCACATAAGCATCCTGTCCCACCCATACACCGGCGGCAATGGATGGTGAGAAACCAACGAAAAAGGCGTCTTTATATTCATTGGTGGTGCCAGTTTTTCCGGCAACAGGGCGCTTGATTATCCGTGCTTTTTTCCCCGTACCCTCTTGAATTACGCCGCTTAGCATGTTGGTCATTATGGCGGCGCCTGCACTGGACATGGCTATTTTTTTTTCAGGTTTTACGCGCCAGACAACCCGTTCGCTTCGATCAGTGACTTCCATGACGCCGAAGGGTTTTATCAGTTTTCCCCTGTTGGGGAAAACCGCATAAGCGGCGGTCAAATTTATAAGTTTAACATCTGACGTGCCTAGTGCAAGTGCAAGATTCGGATAAAGAGCAGATTCAATTCCGAGAGTGTGCCCGAACCCGGCTACTGATGAAGACCCCAGTATTTCAATGAGTCTGACCGCCGGAATGTTTTTCGAGTGTGTCAGCGCCATTCTTAGCGTAATTTCTCCTTTGTAATCTCTGGAAAAGTTTTCCGGTCTCCAGTCTTCTTCCTGGTTTGCACTCTTGAAGGCTACCGGCGCATCGAGTATCATGTAGTTCTGGGGGAAGCCGCGTTCAATGGCATGGGAGTATACAATCGGTTTAAATGCAGATCCGGGTTGCCGTCTGGCGCTGGTGGCCCTGTTGAAAGGGCTATCGTAAAAATTCTTGCCGCCGACCATTGCAAGAATTCCTCCGGATTGCACATCCAGAGAGATCAGGGCACATTGGGGGGCCGGGTCTTCTATTTTATGCTGTTTCATTCTGGATTCAAGTTCGGAAAGACCTTTGGCAACCGCATGTTCTGCTGCTTTTTGCAGGCCGAAGTCGAGGGTAGTAAAAACAGTAAGTCCGCCTTTATAGAGTATTGATGAGCCCAAAGTGTCTTCGAGAAAGTTTTTGACATATTCGACAAAGTAGGGTGCTTCGATCGGTTGTTTGCTTTGTTTTCCAAGGTTGAGGGGTTCTTCTGTTGCTTTATTAAATTCTGTTTCAGTGATGATTCCTGTTTCTTTCATCTGCTTTAAGACGGTATTTCTGCGTTTTATTGAAAGATCTTTGTTAATCAGCGGGGAGTATCGGGATGGCAACTTGGGCATGCCCGCAACCAGGGCGCATTCAGCCAGCCCCAGGTCTTTTACCGGTTTCCCAAAAAATATCCTGGCTGCCGATTCAACACCGTAAGCACCGCTTCCAAAGTATACCTGGTTAAGATACAGTTCAAGAATTTCGTCTTTTGTGTAGCGGCGCTCGAGTTGAAAGGCCAGAAATGCTTCCTTTATTTTACGCAACAGGGTTTTTCGGGGCGTCAAAAAGAGTGTCTTGGCAAGCTGTTGAGTGATTGTGCTGGCGCCTTCAACAAATTCTCCCGCCCGGATATCTCTGATGATGGCCCTGAGAACCGCTTTTAGATCAACCCCGCTGTGTCGGTAGAATTTCCTGTCTTCTGTTGCAATCAACGCTTTCTTAAGGTAATCGGGTATGACTCTGAGGGGAACAGGGTCTCTTTTCTCAAAAAATAGTTCTGCCAGGAGCACGTTGTCCGCTGAGTAAATCCGCGTAACGGAAGACGGTCTAAACGTTTCAAGGCTGCGGATTTGGGGAAGATCATGGGTCAAGGCTATAAATACACCTATCATAATTCCAAAAATGGCGCTACAGGACAGGCCAAGTAAAATGGCAATATTTTTTTTATTAAAGCGAAGTTTGTACATGAAATTTAAATAATTTTTCATGAGAAATTCGGCAAACCCTAATCAATATTGACTATCTATGTCTTTGATTGTAAATATTGAATAATGTTTTTGCAACCTGCCTGAATAAATAATAATAGTACAAGTTCTTAAATAATAAAAAAGGAGAATTCAAATGACACATCATCATAACCATGACCATGATATTCAGAGCACCCTATCGTTTGATGAAAAAATGATCAAATTGATTGAACATTGGATAAAGCATAATGATGATCATGCCGCAACATACAGGGATTGGGCAAAAAAAGCAAAGGAGAAAGATAAGGATAAGGCCGCTTCATTGCTGGAAGATGCGGCCGGGATGACTCTGATGATCAGCAAAAAGTTTGAAGAAGTTGCGGAACTTTTCAGAAAGGCTTGAAACGGATTAATTCGGGGATAATAAGAGCTGTATTATATTTATGTTATCTCTCAAATCCGCCTTTTTGATGCACCTTATTTTTCATGATTTGACATATGCCTCTGATATATGATAATGCTGCGCGAACGTTATCAAATCAGCAATGAAATTGGGCTGAAAGGGGATTTTAACATACAGCAAGATATCTTTACATCAAGGTCGAAATGACAAAGGACAAATTATGAAAAGAATCTTACAAGTTATGTTCAAAAGTATTAAATCAAAACTTTTAGCCTCCATGATTGCATTGGTGTTGTTATTAGTAATGGTTTTTATTGTGAAAGACTATCATAATAAAACTAGCGATATCCTGAAATACAAAGAATCTGTTTTCGAGGTATATTTAAGGAACATTGAAGTACAACTGCAGGGAATGGAAATCGGTTCCTTGGTGAACGAAGTTATTCCATTTAAAAGAAATTATGGCTTTGACTTTTCCATAATTGTACCTGAAGGGGCGGACTTTAAGATAGCAGCTACAACCAATACAATGGATATTTCCTCTGACAATTTTGAGATTCTTAAAAGAGTGCTCCAAACCGGGAAAACAGAAACATACATGTTGAATAAAAATGATAGAAAATTGCTGACATTTTTTGGTCGAATAAAAGACTCTGGGAGCAAGGATATTAAGATTGCAGCAATTCCCTTAGATATTAGCGCCGATGTCGCAGATGTTAGAAAGTCACTTTTCCTTAATATTGGCACTGGGATGCTTATCATTATCATTTATTCAGGTTTTTTTTACTTTCTTGTAACCAGGTCGGTCGCTCAGCCGATCAGAGAAATTTACAGTATCCTCAGGGAGATTGTTCTGGAAGGTGATCTGACCAAACGTATTTCCATGAAAAAACGAAATTGTTGGAAAATGCGAAATTGCAAGTATACTGATTGTCCTGCCTACGGCAAGATGACTAGCTGCTGGCAAGAGATTGGATCCAATGCGCCAGGCGAGATCCAATGCAGATGTCTCACTTCAGGGGTGTTTAAATCCTGCATAGCATGTCCGGTAGCACAGAGTGTACTTCAAGATGAGATTGATAAAATGGAAGCATGGATCAATACTTTTATTACGAGAGTTTCGAATGTTGTCAAGGATATCTTCAAGCACAGTGAGACTCTAAGCTATTCTTCCGCTGATATTTCCGAGCTTGCAGGTCAAATGTCAGCAAGTGCGGAACAAACCTCCACACAGACCAATGTGGTTGCATCGGCAACCGAGGAGATGTCTGCCAGCATTAATGCAATAGCCTCTGCCGCTGAAGAAATGAGCGTGAACATTCAAAGTGTTCACTCCTCTGCAGAACAGATGTCACAGAATATGAATGCTGTTGCCGCAGCAATTGAGGAGATGTCTATGTCAATCAACTATGTTGCCGGGAGCGCACAGGAGGGTTCTGGTATTGCCGAAAAGGCAATGGAAATGTCCGATTCCACTACGGACACCATGAATGTTTTGGGAAAAACTGCAAGGGAGATCGGCGATGTGACTGATCTTATTAAGCGGATTGCAGGGCAGACAAACCTGCTTGCTCTCAATGCTACCATCGAGGCGGCTTCAGCCGGTGATGCTGGCAAAGGCTTTGCAGTCGTGGCCAATGAGATTAAAGAACTTGCCAATCAGAGCGCCCAGGCAGCCGAAAATATTGTCAGTCGCATCGAAGAGAGTCAAGCCAACACGGAAGAGTCTATCAAAGCTATTTCAGGTATAACGGATATCATTAGCAAAATTAATGAATCATCCCTGGTGATTACTAAATCGGTGGATCAACAGACAATTACAGCCAGCGAAATATCCGGCAACGTTCAGCAGGCCAACGCCGGCGCAAACAATATCGCGTCCTCCATTGCCGAAATCACCAATGGCGCCAACGATATGGCCCGAAGTGCAGCAGAGGCAGCCAAGGGTGTGAATGAGGTGTCGGCCAATATCCAGGGTGTCAGTGAGGCTGCCAACTATTCAAGTGTCAGTTCCCAGCGGGTTAATACTGCGGCCGGTGAGCTGGAAAAGATGGCCGACCAGATGCAGGAAATGGTTGGCAAGTTCAAGGTGGAAACGGGCTGATCCACATCTTGTGTTCCGGCCTCTGGACTGAAAATTCAAGTTAAATGCCTTCATAAGTCACACAAACCATTCCACCCACCTCAGCATTTCTATTTTTGGAAAATCTGAAAATCGAGCATTATTATTTGAATTCACCGGCAAAATTGTATTATTAAATCAGAAAAATATGAACATTGGAAAGTCTGTTAACTTGATAGTATAGGAATTTCCTTTTTATTTGTAATACTATATCAGACAAGATTAACGGGATTTGCCGGATTAATTAATGCTTCGCTGAAGGCGGATCTTCACCCCGAAAAATGCCTGCCCAGTTAGTTCTTATAATTAACCGGGGTCAAATAAACGCCCTCGCTACGCTGCATCGAAATTAAATGCGTTTGCCCTACAGACTACTGATAAACAGATTGCTAAAAGTTGATGTTCCTGGTATTAAAAAATTTTTTCTTGGAGTTTTGCTATGTCCTTAAATGAAAGCCCTGATTGTAAAATCGAAGATATCATTCATGCGGATGAGACCGAGGTCATTGCGCTGGT
>JAZFVY010000388.1:0-4649 GCA_036447975.1 Desulfobacterales bacterium | reverse complement strand
TCCTCACATCCCTTTCCAAATTTTATCTCAGCAGAGATCTTCCTCTTGTTCATTCCATGCCGGTTTCAAGTTACAAAATTCTTATTGCAAGATGGATTGAAAGCACCGTCGACAGTTCGTGGATGGTCGTTGTATATACCATTCCGGTCTTTATCTCATACGGTATTGTTTATCGGGCAGGCCCTTTTTTCTATGGCAATATTGTTTTCACCCTTTTATCGCTTTCGATTATTGCATCAGGCATAAGCGCCATTCTGGTTATGATCGCCGTGATTGTTATCCCGGCAGGTCGCATAAGAAGTATATTTATATTCATGGGTCTTTTCTTTTTTATGGTCCTCTTTTTTGCCTTTCGATTTATACGGCCGGAACGTCTTGTTGATCCTGAGGTTTTTGCAACCGTACTTGTTTACCTCAAGGCCTTAAAGACCCCTTCGCCGATATACCTTCCGAGTACATGGGCATTTGACAGCATGAAGGCTGTACTTTCAGGGCAGTTTGCCGAGTGGTTGTTTCACATAGCTCTTTCCTTGAGCTTTGTAGGGGTAATGGTGTTTATGATTATCATTCTTGCAGATGCCGTGTATTTTAAAGGGCTTTCAAAGACCCGGACGGCATCGGTTAGGCTTTTTAAATACAAAGAGTCCGGAAGCATACCTTTAGGATTTCTGTCCCGTCCGGTCAGGGCATTTGCATTAAAAGAGATCCGAACATTTTTCCGGGATCAGACCCAGTGGTCCCAGCTATTTCTTATAGGAGCTCTTGTTGTCATATATATCTACAACTTCAATGCTCTTCCCTTGGAAAAATCTCCAATAAAGACCGTATACCTTCAGAATCTGCTTTCCTTTCTGAACATGGGCCTTGCGGGCTTTGTTCTTATAGCTGTTGCAGCCCGTTTTGCTTATCCTGCTGTAAGTACTGAAAGTGAGGCATTCTGGTTGGTAAAATCGGCACCGATATCGCTAAAAAAATATCTCTGGATAAAGTTCTTTATCTATTTATTTCCCCTGCTGGTTTTAACCGAAATCCTGATCGTTGCAACGAACATTCTCCTTAACGTTCATACCTTTATGA
Organism: Desulfobacterales bacterium; assembly: GCA_036447975.1. Lineage (GTDB taxonomy): Bacteria > Desulfobacterota > Desulfobacteria > Desulfobacterales > UBA11574 > JAUVVL01. Next base: position 3,572 of record JAZFVY010000388.1, on the reverse strand, counting down.
TGATACTTTCAACAGTTAACATATTATTAATGGTTCCGGTGGTTGTATCCATTGGGATCGGTTTCGGCGCAGCGTATCCGAATTTCAAATCCGAAAATCCGGCCCAAACTGTTACAAGTTTCGGCGGACTTCTCTTTATGATGGTGTGTGCAGGATATATAGGCGTCGTGATCTTCCTTGAGGCCGGCCCGGTTTACAACATTTTTTTGGCAGACATCAGGGAAAGGGCATTAACCGTTTTAGAGTGGATATGGATTGTTGGATCGTTTGCACTGGCTTTAATAATTAGTATTTTTGCAATTGTTCTTCCTATGAGGTTCGGAGAAAAGAAGCTGTCTAAGCATTTGATCTGAGTCCGCCAATCGAGGCGAATCGAAACATGCTGAAATGCGGGCTTGCCCAAATCAACGAACCTATAACTAAAACCCCTTCCCAAGGCATAGTTGATATCGACTGGAAGAAAAAATCTTAACTCCAGGTGCTGAAGAAAAAAGTTAACTTCCTGTATCGGATGATAATAAAATCTAAAATGTGATGAATACGACTTTTTACGAGTTCACCAAGATTGATATTGTAAAAAGAGAATTATGTCTTATTATGTCTTATTAAAATATTGTCTTCTATCCAAACCTTTTCGCAGATTCTTTAGCATGCAGCCTTTTGTATGTTGATCCGCAGGTCGTGGAAAGGAATAATATAATAATCGAGGCAGGGCAACAATGGCAGAAACTGACAAAGATGATCTTATCAGTATTATTGAAGAAGATGAAAAGGATGCAACTTTACCTGAAACACTTCCTTTGATGTCGGTACGGGATATTGTGATCTTTAACGACATGCTTCTCCCTCTTTTTGTTGGACGCGAAAAATCGGTTCGCGCTGTGGAAGAGGCAGTTGCAAAGAACGGATATTTGTTTTTGGCCACACAAAAGGACCCAGGTATCGAAAACCCGGAGCAGGATCAAATTTTTTCGGTTGGCACTGTTAGCAAGATACTGCGAATGTTGAAACTTCCAGATGGTAGTGTCAAGGCCCTTGTCCAGGGTATCGCCAAGGCAAGGATTGTTAAATACGTTTCAAAGAGATCTTTGTATCGTGTAAAAATTGAAATTATTGAGGAGGAACCGGTAAAGGAAATCAATCTTGAAATTGAAGCACTGATGCGGAATGTTCGGGAGCACTCCGAAAAGATTCTGGCTTTGCGTGGCGAAATGACCAGTGATGTCGGCACTGTTTTAGAAAGCATAGATGATCCTGGGAAACTTGCTGATCTCGTTGCCTCAAATCTTAGATTAAAAATTGATGAATCCCAGATTCTGCTCGAACTGATCGATCCTGTGGAACGTCTCAAGAAAGTCAACGACTTGCTCTCACGAGAAGTGGAACTATCATCCATGCAGGTTAAGATCCAGTCTGATGTTAAAGATGAAATTTCAAAAAGCCAGCGGGACTACTTTTTAAGAGAACAGATGAGGGCGATTCACAGGGAACTCGGGGAGTCCGATGACAAAGCACAGGAAATCGAGGATTACAAAAAAAAGATAAAAAGCGCCAGGATGTCAAAGGAGGCTGAAAAAGAAGCTTTAAAACAGCTTAAACGTTTGGAACAGATGCATCCTGACTCAGCTGAAGCTTCAGTTGTGCGAACCTATTTGGACTGGCTGGTTGATTTGCCCTGGAGTAAATCGACCAAAGATGTATTCGATATCAAGCGCGCCAAAAAGGTCCTCAACAAAGACCATTTTGCGTTGGACAAAGTAAAGGATCGCATACTGGAATATTTGAGCGTACGTAAGTTTAATCCAAGGATGAAAGGTCCAATTCTCTGTTTTGTTGGCCCACCTGGTGTGGGAAAGACTTCCCTGGGCCAGGCTATTGCCCGCGCCATGAAACGTAAATTCGTCCGTATTTCTCTGGGTGGCATTCGTGATGAAGCAGAAATCAGAGGACACCGTCGTACTTATATCGGTTCCATGCCGGGACGTATATTGCATGGTTTGAAGCAGAGTGGTGCAAACAATCCTGTTTTCATGATGGACGAGATTGACAAGCTTGGCTCTGATTTTCGTGGCGATCCTTCTTCAGCCCTTTTAGAGGCTCTTGATCCAGAACAGAACTCGGCTTTTAGTGATCACTACGTTAACTTACCCTTTGATCTTTCCAAGGTCATGTTTATCCTCACGGCCAACTTGACAGATACCATTCCGTCAGCGCTGCTTGACAGGATGGAGGTTATTCGTCTTACCGGATATACAGAAGAAGAAAAAACGATTATTTCCCAAAGGCACCTTATCCCGCGACAGATCAGGGAGCATGGATTAAAGGCCAAACCCATGTCCATCACACCGGGCGCATTGCTTCAGATTATAACAGAGTATACTTCTGAGGCTGGCTTAAGGAATCTTGAGCGCGAGATAGGAACTCTTTGCCGCAAGGTGGCGCGAAGAATTGCCGAAGGAGATAGAGGTCCTTTTCGGATTACAAAAAACAACTTGCATAATTACCTGGGTGTTCCCAAATATTTTCCTGAAATGGATCAGGAAAGCAGTCAGGTCGGTTTATCCACCGGACTTGCCTGGACCCAGGTCGGTGGTGAGGTTCTTTATGTAGAGGCGTCTTTAATTGGTGGCAAGGGAGAGTTAATCATAACCGGTCAACTTGGAGATGTTATGCAGGAGTCTGCACGTGCAGCTCTTAGCTATGCCAGGGCTAACCTTGCCTCTTTAGGCGTTAAAAAAAATATTTTTGATAATATGGATGTACATATTCACGTTCCGGCGGGTGCAATACCAAAAGACGGGCCATCGGCCGGAATTGCAATGGCCACAGCTCTTATTTCTGCTTTGACGAATAAACCGGTAAATAAAGATGTAGCCATGACAGGTGAAATCACACTCAGGGGTAGGGTTCTTCCTGTAGGAGGTTTGAAGGAGAAGGCGTTGGGCGCGTTAAGGGCCGGAATTAGCACAATCATTATTCCCGAAAAGAATAGAAGGGATCTGGCTGAGATTCCATCTAACGTAAAGCGTAAAATCAACTTTGTTCCCGTAAAGAATATGGATAGAGTTCTTTCGCTTGCCATTAAACTTTAACCCTTCACCTATTGCTTATGAAAATACTTGCAGTTGATACGGCTACAAAAAGCTGTAGTGTTGCCATTGTTGATAATGAATCCCTGTTGGCTGAAGTGACGATAGTCAGGGAGCAGACCCATTCGAAACATTTAATGGAGATGATAAATACTGTCACCGGTTTGTCAGGCCTAACTGTCTCTGAACTGGATGGTTTTGCTGTCACCAGAGGGCCTGGCACTTTTACCGGGGTGCGGATCGGAATAAGCTCAGTCAAGGGGCTTGCGGTGGCATCCGATAAACCTGTTGTGGGTGTTTCAAGCCTTGACGTCCTTGCCATGCAGGCATCTCTTTCTTCATATCTCATCTGTCCTCTATTAGATGCGCGAAGAGGGGAGGTCTATTGTGCCCGATACAGGTTTCGAGACGGCAATTTGAAAAAGGAGATCGAGGAGCAGGTGTTTCCCCCTGAAAAAGCTGTACGTGACCTTAATGAGTCAT
>JAZFVY010000387.1:0-12144 GCA_036447975.1 Desulfobacterales bacterium | reverse complement strand
TCCGGGTTAAAGCATAAAGCAGGATTGCGTGGTGCGATCCAAATAATTAACCAGTAAACCAAAAGGAGGAACAACTGATGAAGCTTTTTAAAGTATGCTTGGTTGTAATGTTGACAGTTGTAATGGCTACGGCAGGCATGGCTGTGGCAGGAACCCTTGATGATGTAAGAGCAAAAGGATTTATCCAGGCCGGTGTAAACGGCGATGTGTTCGGTTTTGGAAAGCCGGATGAAAAAGGTGTGTGGCGGGGTCTTGATGTGGATACGGCACGGGCCATTGCTGCAGCGGTATTTGGTGATGCAGACAAGGTGAAATACACTCCTCTGACAGCTAAAACACGTTTTACGGCTTTGCAGTCCGGTGAAATTGATGTATTGACCCGTAATTGTACCCAGACCCTGGGCCGCGATACTGCTTTGGGTTTAGATTTTGTTCAGGTAAACTATTACGATGGTCAGGGCTTTCTTGTTCCGGTAAAACTGGGTGTGAAAAGTGCCTTGGAGCTCGATGGCGCAACCGTGTGCGTTTTGCCGGGAACAACCACCGAGCTGAATGTAGCGGATTATTTCCGTGCAAACGGCATGAAAATGAAACCGGTTGTGATTGAGAACACGGCTGAACTTGGCAAAGCCTTTTTTGCCGGGCGTTGTGACTGTCTGACTTCTGACGCCTCACAGCTGGCAGCACATCGATCCGTTGCTCCCAACCCCAAGGATTACATTGTTTTGCCTGAAATTATTTCCAAGGAGCCCCTTGCCCCTGCGGTTCGCCATGGTGACAACCAGTGGAAAGATATTGTCAACTATTCGGTACTTGCCATGATCAATGCCGAGGAAAAGGGCATTACGTCGAAAAACGTGGATAAAATGCTCAAAAGCAAAGACCCGAAAATCCAGCGTTTCTTAGGCGTTTCCCCCGGAAACGGCAAAGCCCTTGGGCTTGACGAAAAATTTGTCTACAATATAATTAAGCAGGTAGGCAACTATGGTGAAGTGTTTGAGCGGAATGTGGGTGTTAACACACCGCTCGGGATTAAGCGCGGCCTGAATGCCCTGTGGACAAACGGTGGTTTGATGTATTCTCCTCCGTTTAAGTAATCGACAGAATCAAACTGTTAAGCCGATAAGCTTGAAAACAAATGGGCTCATCGGCTTAACAATGTTATAATCTGCAAATTTATCGACTCTTCAGCGATGCAATTTTAATCAGAGATGAACGATGCAAGAAATCAGTGACGGCACGACAGCCGACAACATACCGGAAAAAGTCCCATTTTTCAATGACCCTGCCAAGCGATCGATTATGTTTCAGTTGGGCGTTATGCTCATATTAGTGCTTCTTGGGTATTATCTGATTGCAAACACAATGGCAAACCTTGAAAGACAGTCAATCGCAACCGGCCTCGGCTTTCTTGAAAAGGAATCCTCATTTGAAATCGGCGAGTCATTGATATCCTATTCGGCAGCCGATACATATGCCCGCGCGCTTCTGGTGGGCGTTATAAACACCTTAATTGTTTCATTTATCGGGATCATTCTTACAGTCATATTAGGTACTGTCATAGGGGTGGCCCGTCTGTCCGCAAACTGGCTGGTATCAAGAATGGCTGCCGTTTATATAGAGGTTTTCCAGAACATACCGGTGCTGTTGCAGCTCTTTTTCTGGTATGCAATTTTTTATGAATTCCTGCCATCCCCGAGGCAGGCGTTAGGCCCGGTTACCGGTGTATTTTTAAGTAATCGCGGACTGGTTTTTGCTGTCCCGGCATCACACCCGGCTCACAAATACATGGCTGTGGCATTTTTAGGCGGTTGTGTCTTGGTTTATCTGCTGCGTCGATGGGCAAGGAAACGTCAGGAAAGTACCGGAAAGCCATTTCCTGTTTTTCGAGTATCTGTGGGTATTATTATCGGTCTTCCTTTGATCACCTGGTGGCTTGCCGGTGCACCGACGGCAATGGATGTTCCGGTACTTGCGGGATTTAATTTCAAAGGCGGCGTTAATATCAGTCCGGAGTTCAGCGCGCTATTGCTGGGTTTAGTTCTTTATACTGCTGCATTTGTGGCGGAAGCTGTCCGTGCCGGCATACAGTCGGTCAGCAAGGGTCAGACAGAGGCCGCCATGTCCATGGGCCTTAAGTCCGGCAAGGTCTTAAACCTGGTTATATTACCTCAGGCTTTGCGGGTAATCATTCCACCACTTACCAATCAGATGTTGAGCCTGACCAAGAACAGTTCCTTGGCGGTTGCCATCGGGTATCCGGATTTTGTTTCCGTGGCCGGGACAACGATCAACCAGACCGGACAGGCTATGGAAGGTATTGCAATGATGATGGTGGTGTATCTTTTTTTTAGCCTGACTACATCAGCCTTTATGAACTGGTATAATAAGAAAACTGCGCTTGTGGAAAGATAGATAAAATTGACGTGACCGCGGGAGTCTTTAAATCAATTCTGAAAACATGACTGAAGCTATAGTAGAACAGACAGAAGAAACTATAAAACCACCGGCTACCAGTGTGGGAGTCATAGGATGGATAAAAGCCAATCTGTTCAACAGCTGGTTCAACGCTGTTTTAACCATCGTTATCTTGTATTTTTTTTGGAAAATTGTGCCGTCCTTTATCAGGTGGGCGTTCATCGACAGTTTATGGATGTCCACCGGAGCGGAATGTCATGAAGCCGGTGGTGCATGCTGGTCTATCATCCCTGCAAATATTCGGTTCATCCTGTTCGGTTTCTTTCCCTATGAGTTGCAGTGGCGGCCTTTGCTGGCCATGATTATGTTAGTGGGCCTTCTTTATTACAGTCAGAACCGAAAACATTGGAAAAAGTCCCTGGCCTATGCATGGTTTATCGGTCTTTTCATCATGGGCCTGTTAATGAAGGGTGGGCTCTTCGGCTTAGCTCCTGTAGAAAGCTCTCAATGGGGAGGATTGCCACTCACCCTTCTTCTTTCTGTTTTCGGGCTGACAGCAGCGTATCCTTTAGGTGTCTTATTTGCCCTGGGGCGCCAATCCAGGATGCCTGCAATAAAGACGGTTTGTGTTGTATATATCGAACTAATCCGCGGGGTACCGTTGATTACCCTCCTCTTCATGTCCTCGGTTGTATTCCCCCTGTTTTTACCCGAAGGTATTACAATCAATAAGATTCTCCGGGCTCAGGTAGCTATCATTCTATTTACAGCTGCATATATTGCTGAAGTGGTCCGGGGCGGACTTCAGGGTATGAGCAAAGGGCAGTACGAGGCTGCCGAGTCTATTGGGTTGAATTATTACCAGACCATGCGACTGGTTATTCTGCCCCAGGCGTTGAAAATCGTAATTCCGCCCACGGTAAGTCAGCTTATCTCCGCCTTCAAGGATACATCCCTGGTGGTGATTATTGCATTGTATGACCTGCTGAAGACGACACAGTCCGTCCTCTCTGATCCAAAATGGATGGGATTTTCCACAGAAGCTTATATTTTTATTGCTTTAATCTATTTTGTGTGTTGTTTTTTTATGTCAAACTACAGCCGAAAGCTGGAACAGGAGTTGGATACAGGACTATAAATTGAGCAAATATATATTTGATGCTTAATGATGGATACGGGTTGTTAAAAACGTGTACTCCAAGTATTAAGTTTACAGTTTTCAATAGAGTGAGACAAATGATGAGCAATAAACAACCGGAGAAGAATGAAAAAGAATCGTCAAATGACGCCATTATTGAAATCATCGAAATGCACAAATGGTTCGGTGAATTTCATGTTCTTAACAATATTAATCTAAAGGTCCGAAAGCAGGAACGTATTGTAATCTGCGGCCCTTCGGGGTCAGGAAAATCGACCCTGATCCGTTGTGTCAATCGCCTGGAGGAACATCAAAGGGGCCGCATTATCGTTGATGGCACTGAACTGACCAATGATGTAAAGAATATCGAGAAAATCCGCGCGGAAGTGGGCATGGTTTTTCAGCAATTTAACCTTTTCCCCCACTTGAACATCATTGAAAACCTGACCCTGGGGCCCATATGGGCAAGGAAAGTGCCCAAAAAAGAAGCCGAAGAGACCGCCATGTATTATCTGGAAAAGGTTCACATTCCAGAGCAGGCCCTAAAATATCCCGGGCAGCTTTCAGGCGGCCAACAACAGCGTGTAGCAATTGCCCGAAGCCTCTGTATGAATCCGAAAGTCATGCTTTTTGATGAACCCACCTCGGCCCTTGATCCTGAAATGGTCAAGGAAGTTCTGGATGTTATGATGAGCTTGGCAAGAGAGGGAATGACAATGATCGTGGTCAGCCACGAAATGGGATTTGCCAAGAGTGTGGCTCACCGTGTCCTTTTCATGGATTTTGGTCGGGTTGTCGAAGAAAACACACCAAAAGAGTTTTTTGAAAATCCGCAACACGAACGCACCAAGCTGTTTCTGAGTCAAATTCTACATTAATTTGGCCGTCACAACCCCATCAACCAGATCCAGGGCTGATGCAAGGATTTTACCACTGAATTTGAACTTCAGTGCCGATTGAAGCATCTCAAGATGGATTGCTTTGTTGAGTTTGGCCAGGGCAGAAAGGGCAGCCAGAGCACGGTCGTGGGACCTAATGTTCTGTGCTTTAAAGTCTATTTGATATATCCTGGCGTTGCAGGGCGGGAGGTCAATCTCCCGGGCTTGAATGATCAGGGTGTTGTTGTCAAGATGATCAAATAAATGTTTTCGGCGGGCGACACCGTCCCGGCTCAGGGCAAGGATAACATTAGGTCTGACTATACCGGTAAAATCTATTTCTTCCGGAGACAGAATCAGTTCACTAATGGAAGGCCCCCTGAGTACGGTGATGTTGTATTCATTTTTTTGCGTAACCCTGAGACCGGCTGTGAGACCGGCAAGGCACAAGATCTCACCGGCTGTTATGATCCGCTGACCGGCACTGCCAAGGATGACCAACTCCTGCCGACCGGGTTCTGGGGGTTTGAATGTTTCTTCAATTTTGGCGGGTGAAGGAACAGACTTCTGCATGGCGGACAATTCCCTGTAGTGCTTGCCGTATTCCTTCCTGAGATTTTCAGCTTTCGGGCCTTTTATCAAAGGCAGTTTGGCAAGGGAGTCCTCGATAATCTGCGGCGTAAGTCTGTTTCGTTTGGTATAACGTCCGGGGCAAATCCCCCAGATGTCGAGTATGGAAAAACCATCAAAACGAATGGCATTTTCTATTTCTTCAGCCAGATTCTTTGCGTAACTTGAGCAACGGGTGACATAAGCAGCTCCTGCCGAAGACGCCAGCCGGCACACATCCAAAGGGCTTTCAAGTCGGTTCAGAAATCCGGATCCCACCTGTGCTTCCGGAGGTGTGGTTGCAGAGAACTGGCCCCCGGTCATCCCGAAATTGAAGTTGTTTAAAATAAGTAATGTCAGGTCGAGGTTGCGACGGCATGCAGAAAGGATGTGGGCGCCTCCTATTCCGAGACCGCCATCACCCATGGTAACGATAACATTTAGCTCAGGCCGGGCCATCTTCAGGCCGGATGCATAGGTCAGGGCACGGCCGTGAAGACCGTGGAAAGCATGGGTATGAAAAAATGTATCAAAAAGACCGGAGCATCCTATATCGGTGACAATAACGATCTGGTCTTCGTCAAGATCCATATTCTGGAATGCCTTATCAAGGGCATGGGTAATCCGTTCATGGGAGCAACCCGGACAAAAGACCGGCGGCCTGCTGACATTCAATAAACTAGGCATGGATTATAACCTCCTGGATCTGGTGCGGGGTTATCAGCCTGCCATCCATTTGACCAAGGAAATCGACCTTTTTATCTAACAGAATACGTTCTATTTCTCTGACGTACTGACCGAGGTTCATCTCCACCACCACAACACGTTTGACGTTCACGGCTGTTTCCCTGATCAGGTCTTCGGGTACCGGCCAGAGGGTTTTGAGTATCAGGAGAGAGACAGGGTTGCCGCGTCTTTTCTGTTCCTTGTAGACTGCACGTGCAGCCCGAGCTGTTACTCCATAGGTCAGGAGCAATGTGTCAGCACCTTCCTCAAGGCGTGCTTCGTGGAAGCTAAACCGGCCCGCAGCTGAAAGAATCTTGTTTTTGAGCCTGTCCTGGATTTTGGCGATTTCATCGGAATCGGTTGTAATGTAGCCATCAGGGCCGTGAGTAGAGGAAGTCTGGCGGACAGGCACCTTGCCGCCAATGGGCAAAAAGTAGGGTACCATATGCCCGGAAGAAGCCTCAAAGGGAAGAAAGGGTTCACCGGGAGGAGGGGCTTTGCGCTCTATATTGTCAGGCTTGGGAAAAGCGTCGATATCAATATTCTCAAGGGTCAATGCAATTTCTTTATTCGATGCAATCAGTACCGGACATCTGAATTCTTCGGCAAGAATAAAGGCTTGCAGCGTAAGAGAATAGCAATCGTTGACATCGACCGGAGCCAGTACAATTAGCGGTAACCCACCGCTGTTGCCCCAGCGCAAAAACTGAATATCTCCGTCGGCGCCACGGGTGGCGGAACCGGTGGAAGGGCCCAGTCTCTGAACATCTACAATTACGATGGGAATTTCGCTTCCAATGGCAAAGGAGATATGTTCGCTATACAGGCTGATGCCGGGGCCCGATGTGGCTGTCATAACCTTTAAGCCCGCCATGGATGCACCCAGGCAGTAACCGATTGAGGCAATTTCATCCTCACCCTGAAGACATATGCCGCCCATGGGCGGCAAAAGCTTGAGCATTGTATTAAATATTGTAGTGGCCGGAGTAATCGGGTATCCGGCAAAGAAGCGACACCCTGAGGCGATCGCACCCCGGGCGATCGCCTCATTACCCTCCATAAGGCTAAAAGCCATTTTTACGCCTCCATATGCACATTAACTCTTCGCAAAGCATAGCTTGGAATATCAGTTTAGGGATTAATTGTAAAAAGCTTATCATACAAGCTTTTGTAATGTAAATATTATATTGGCCTGGATTTTAAGACAGCCGTTCCTTGATTAATTACTTGCAATACCAACAACCCGCTTGATATGATGCCAAAAAAGTTTGCCATTCGATATTTCTGTAATTATATTAATTTTGGAGGTGTTATGAATGAAGTTGTGATATTGGGAGCTGCCCGAACCGCTGGCGGCAGGTTTGGCGGTTCTTTGGCGTCGATGAATGCCACAGAGTTCGGTGCGAAAGTAGTTAGCGAGACCATTAAACGCTCGGGAATCTCTCCTGAAGAAATCGACCAGACCATATTCGGCAGTGCATGGCAGGCTGGAGTCGGGCCAAACCCGGCCCGTATCACCGCCGTACATGGTGGAGTACCCATCGACGCTCCGGCCGTTTCCGTAAACGTACGTTGCGGGTCAAGCATTCAGGCACTGATATTCGGTGTACAGGCTATAAAAGCCGACGACGCGGAAACCGTCCTGGTGGGAGGCACAGAGAGCTCCAGCCAGATTCCATACGCTCTGGACAAGGCACGCTGGGGCTACCGCATGGGCAAAGGCGAAATGCTGGACCTGATGCATAAAGACGGTTTTATGTGTCCACTGGGCAAAGGACTGATGGGTGAACTGGTCGATTCGATGGCAGAGGAGATTGGAATCAGCCGTCAGGAACAGGACGAGTTCGCAGCCGAATGCCACAACAAGACCGAGGCGGCTGTCAAGGCCGGCAAATTCATCCAAGAGATAGTTCCCATCGAGGTGCCGGGCCGTAAAGGACAGGTGAATGTCTTCAAGGAAGAAGAAATCTTCCGCGAGGGAGTTACAGCCGAGTCCATGGCAAAGCTCAAGCCGGTGTTCTATAAGGATGGCTCAATCACTGCCGGCAATGCCTGTGCACTATGCGATGCAGCTGCCGCCCAGGTGTTGATGGAGCGTGAAAAGGCCAGGGCGATGGGGCTGAAACCCCTGGCGCTTATTCGAGGTTATTCGTTTGTGGGCTATGAGCCCAAGCGGTTCGGCTTGTCACCGGTCAAGGCCATTCCGGCCGCTCTGAAGCATGCCGGGCTGAAGCTTTCTGATATCGACCTGATCGAGCTGAACGAAGCTTTTGCAGCGCAGTTTCTGGCCTGCGAGCGTGAGCTTAAGATAGACCGCAGAAAGGTTAACGTTTACGGCGGTGCAATTGCGCTGGGTCATCCGGTGGCTGCCACAGGTTCGAAGATTCTAACAACACTGCTTTACGCCATGAAAGACCGTGACGTACAGATGGGGCTGGTCAGTGCCTGTATCGGAGGCGGTAATGGTGTTGCGCTTGTGGTTGAAAGACTCAACTAGAACCTATCTCAAAAACAATCTAAGTGCCCATGGCGGTGTTGCGAAACGGTTCAAAATGCTCACATGCTACGTGTATGCTCCGCTTTTTCACCGTTACGCGCCTTGCCCTGAACAACTAATCTTATTTTTGAGATAGGTTCTAGTAAGGCGTTTCGCAAAGGTCTCAACATATTACGCAATAGGGTGGAGGTGGATCGCCGATTGCAACAATAGTTAAGAAACGTGCTACTAGGGAGGTATTTCTGTGAACATCAAAAAAGTACTCGTCATCGGTGCCGGCACCATGGGTGGCGGCATAGGCCAACTCTGCGCTCAGCAGGGTTTCGATACGGTTATTACCGATATTAGCCGGGAGCTTTCAGACAATGCCAGATTCCGCATCGAGCAGGGTCTCGACCGGAGAGTGGGGCTGGGCAAGATCACGGAAGAAGATAAAAACGCTGTCCTCTCCCGCATTTCTACGGCAGGTGGTTTCTCTCCTGCCAGAGACGCCGATATTGTAATCGAAAGTATCATCGAAGATTTGGAGATAAAGAAAAAAGTCTTTTCAGAGCTGGATGAGATCGCACGGCCGGGCGTCATTCTGGCTACCAACACTACATCGCTTTCTATTTCTGCCATGGCAGATGCCACCAACAGGCCTGAAAAGGTTGTGCAGATGCACTTTTTCAATCCACCGGTGATCATGAAGCTGGTGGAGATTATGCCCGGCCAAAAGACTTCCATGGAAACCCTGGAAACGACGGCGGACTTTGCAAGGCAGCTGGGCAAGGATCCGGTGGTGTGCAAGAACGAGGCGCCGGCGGGCATTGTCAGCCGGGTACTGGGCCAGATGCTTAACGAGGCCTCCTGGCTTGTGGCTTCAGGCGTAGCCGAGCCGGCGGACGTAGATAAGGCCATGAAGCTGGGGGCAAACCATCCCATGGGTCCTTTGCAGTTGATCGACATGATCGGGCTGGACATTCACTGTGCCAAAATGGAAACACTGTACAATACACTCGGTGATCCGCGCTACAAGCACCCGGAGCTGCTGGAAGAGATGATCGAGGCGGGCCATTTGGGCAAGAAGACCGGCAAGGGCTTTTTCGATTATAAAGACAAGTGATCAAAGAGGCTTTGCGAGATATAACCTAAAACCTCAATAGAAGTAAACCAGCTGCAAATATTGAGACCTTTGAAGAAAGCTCAATTTTTTTTAAGTTCAAGGAAGGCGACAATTTTAACCACCCCGTACGATCTTCCGGACCTACGGGGCAGGCACGAATACATTGAGTATTTTGAGGGTTAAAATTTTAGCCTGACACAGAAATTGGGCAAAAGGGGGCGTTTTGCAAAGGTCTCATATTATCGGTTCGCCTTTCGGATCCCAAGCTGGTCCAGCGCAATTATAGTCTTGCAGATGTTGGCCGATCCTTCCACTATAAAGTATGTGGGTGCATCACGATAAAAACGGGCCACAGGGTATTCTGTTGAATAGCCGTATGCCCCCAGAATCCTCATGGCATAGTTGGCGCATTTTGTAACCACCTCGCCTGCAAAATACTTTGCTTTTGCGACATCTAGACCATTGTTCAGATTTCCCTGATCCTTTTCCCAGGCCGCCTTGTAAACCAGAAGCTGGGCTGCCTCAATCTCCGAAGACATCTGGGCAATCATGTCCTGGTTCATCTGAAACTCGCCTATGGGTTTTCCGAACTGTTTGCGTTCTTTGCAATACTTGAGCGATGCGTCCAGGCACGCCTGGGCAACCCCAACTGCACCGGCAGCAGCAGAAAGTCGGGTCTGGTTAAGGGAATCAAAGAGGATCCTGACGCCGTCACCGGGTTTTCCTATAATGTTTTCCTTGGGGACACGTGTATTGCTTAAAAATATCTCACCTGTGGGCGAGGAGTGCGATCCCATCTTTTCCAGGGCCGATGTCTTGATGCCGTTGAAATTATTTAGCTCCACCACAAAGACGGAAAGACCCTTTGAACCCTTGGTTTTATCCGTATAGGCATAATAAATTAAAATATCGGCAATGTCAGCATTGGAAATCCAAGTCTTGGAACCGTTAAGAAGCCAGTGATCTCCCTTGTCCTCGGCTATTGATGACATGGCCATCACGTCTGAGCCGGCATCTGGTTCCGTAATTGCAAATCCGCCTATATAGTCGGCGTTGACCAGCTTGGGGATGTACTCTTTCTTTAAGGTTTCACTTCCGTATTTGTATATGGTAAAAGCGGATCCAAGGACCTGCATGTTGACCTGAACTCTTAAGGAGCTAGAAGCCCTTGCTATTTCTTCAGTAACGATCATTGCCGCCAGCCAGCCCATGTCCTCTCCGCCGTATTCCTCCGGGATTACCGTTCCGAAAAAACCGAGTTCTCCCATGGGCTTGATGGCTTCTCTATAAGGGAAATAATGGTTTTTATCCCATTCATCGGCATTGGGTGAGATTTTTTTAGCAGCGAATTCTCTAACTGCATTTTTCAGCATTTCAAGTTCTCTTGATAAAGCAAAATCCACTATAACTCCTTATATATTCAAAGTTCGTCACAAAGAAAAGCTACATCAGCATGTGAATGTTGGAAAGCCTTGTCAGAAGGTTCTGGTGATCTACTTGGGTGGCCTTAATAAATGTTTTAAGGTCTGGAGTTCTTCCGTGTTCAAAAGAAGTTGAAGCTCCGGCAAGATGAATTTCAAAAGGAATACCCTTGATAATGAATTCACGGGTTTTCAAGACCTTGTTGATTCTTCTCAGGGCAAGCTTGGCGCCCGTTTCATCAGTCATGGGCTGGAGAACCATGACCATTTTACTACTTAACATGCCGACCAGGTCAGTCTCCCTAACAATGTTTAACATTTCTTCTATAACGACCTTTAAGACATCTTCTCCTTTAATCTTACCAGAAGGAACAGGTTTTTTCGGAGTAGTCTTTATAATTGAAAATGACAGAACTGAAAAAGGAGTATCATATCGGTTGGATCTGGAGATTTCTTTTTCAAGAACAAAAAGGGCACTTCCCCTGTTCAAGCTTTGCCTGGATGGGCCTTTGGCTTTGGGTTTCTTTTTTTGTTCCGGAGATACCCCCAGTATTTCATCGCAAACCTGCTGGAAACGGTTCACTTCAATTCCCCTTTCAACAAGTGACTGTTTAACTTGATCTAATATTTCCTTGAGTTCCTCTTTGTTTTCTGTATGTTCGTGTAGTATTTTTAAGATGGTATCTTTTGAGGGGCCTCCGTTATCCGATGAATCCACGTGTTTTACAACCATATTAGATTTCAGCTGCTGAATATTTTCTTCCATACGCTCCATCAGCCGCTTTTCAATGTTGTTCATCATTTCGGAATTAACATCCGTTCCCCTCAATTTGTCGACAAGATCTGATCTGGCACTGGAAAAGATACTATGGAGTTTTTTTCCCTCCTTATCTCCGGCTTCTTCCATTGCGTTCAGTGCAATCTCCGATCCGGCCTTCTCAATATAATCGACTAATAAATTAGACAGGATGTTTTCATCTCCGGAACCTTTTCGAATCTCGGCAGCCAGGTATATAAGTTCCGCGGCATCTTGCGGGTTGTCCATTATTTCCTGAATCAGGTCTTCCCCGTCCAGGCCGATTTTTTTAGCGCTCCTATCAAGGACCCTTGTTAATTCATCGCTCTGGAGTTCGGTTTTCAGCTCTTGGACCAATTGAAGAAAGTCTGAAAGAGACATTCCTTCTGTTATCAGTGCCTGTTTAAGCTTCGGGAGTATGCGCTGAAATTCGCTGGTTTCCGGAACAATTCTTAGGATAATCTGTGCCAGGCGTTTAATGGAAACCGAGCCCTGTTTGTATTCTTCAGTTATAAGCCTGATCAGAACGTTATCGGTAATTTCGTCAGCTTCATGA
>JAZFVY010000386.1:0-3899 GCA_036447975.1 Desulfobacterales bacterium | reverse complement strand
CGCTCGGCTCCATGAAGTCTCCAACAAAATATAGAAGTATATTGACAAAAAGAAGGAAAGCCCAGGGTGTTACGGCATGTTTAATAATAAACGCGGCAATAGCTGAAGGAATCCCTTCGGTGGTGAGAATGAAGGCAAAAAGCATGGCATTTGTAATAATGAAAAGTATCATGGCCATCATTACAGCGCTGCGAACGAATACCTGGGGAATATCCCGGAACCTAAGATCTTTGTATACGAAAAGCCCCACAGCAAGTGAATAGACTACTGCCACGGCAGCGGCCTCCGTGGGGGTAAAAATCCCTCCGTAGATTCCGCCAAGAATCAGAAAAGGCATAAAAAGACCGGGCAACGCTTTCCAGAGCAAAACAAATCGATCTTTCCAGGGTACGGCCGTCCCGCCTTTAAACCCTTTGAACCGAGCGTAAATAACTGCTGTGATGATAAAAAGACTTCCCATGAACAAACCAGGAACTACACCGGCCATGAAAAGCTTGCCAACGGATTGGTCGGTGGCAACACCGTACACGATCATGGGGATGCTGGGAGGAATAAGAATGCCCAGGGAACCGGCAGAACCCAGCAGGCCAACACTGTATTTTTCACCGTAACCTGAGGCAATCATGGCCGGGATCATGATGGTGCCGATGGCAACCACCGTTGAGGGGCTGGACCCGGAAATCGCAGCAAAAAACATGCAGGAAATAACAGAGGCCACAGCCAGCCCGCCGCTAAAATGTCCCACAAAGGCATTACACACGTCTATGAGGCGTTTTGAGACCCCTCCTGAGGACATGATATTGCTGGCCAGGATAAAAAAAGGAATCGCCATGAGGGCAAAATGATCCAGCCCGTTGTATAATTTTTGGGCCACTGCCATCAGGGGAAGGGCTTCATGATACCAGAATGTGGTGATTACGGAAAGGCCCAGACAAATGGCCAGGGGCATCCCCAGGACCAGATATACAAAAAAGACAACAAAAAGAGTAATACCTAAGCTCTCCATTAGGCTTATCCTTTAGGATTACCTTGCTGTTATGTTTAAAATATCAGCACTTTGGTTAATCATCAGGGGTGTGAACGAGCTTTTCCTTGTCCTC
The DNA here is from genome assembly GCA_036447975.1 of Desulfobacterales bacterium. GTDB lineage: Bacteria > Desulfobacterota > Desulfobacteria > Desulfobacterales > UBA11574 > JAUVVL01. The sequence goes on along the minus strand of JAZFVY010000386.1, from coordinate 2,799 downwards.
TTCGGATAATTCGTGCATCCGGTCTATCTCAAACAACTCCCCTTTAAATACATAGACCAGGCGCTCGATGAAACGCAGACTGACCAGCACCCCTCCTACAGGTATCGCCAGATAACCTATCTCCATTGGAATGCGCAAATCACGAGACAGAAGGTGGCGGCTGCTGATGAATTTTGCGAACTCAAAGCCTTTTACAGCCACTATGATTCCGAAAAGAAGACATAAAGCAATGGAAACAGTAATTATGATACGCTGGGTCTTGGGGCCAAACTTCACTACCAGAACATCAACGCCGATATGTATATTTTCCTTGATGCCCAGGCTGGCTCCGATAAAGGTACACCATATAAGCGACATGACTGTGATTTCATAAGAGCCGCTCCATCCGGTATTAAAAACATATCTTAAAACCACTTCCTGAAAGGTTAAATACGAAGCAAGGCCTATTAATATGACTACCAAGACTTCTTCTGTTTTATCCCAGACCCTGATAACCTTTTGCATAATAGTTAATCCTTATGTTAACTTTTCAATAAATCTTTTTGCCTCAGCTTATTGAGAACTTACATTTTGATTGCCCCGGGGAGCAGAGTTCACCCGGGGCGTTTAAATAGAATTAATTATTTCATCTTTTTGATTTCATTGATCCACTTGGTGGGGACAACATCGGAAAACTTGACGTGCACCGGCTTCATGGCCTTTTGCAGCTCCGCCGTTTGTGCCGGCGTAAGATCATAGATTTTAAGCCTTTTGCTCTTTTTGGCGTAAGCCCTGATCAAGGTACTTTGCTCTTTATCCAACTCGATGGCTTTCTTGCGTTCTAGAGCAGTAACCTCTTTTAATATCTTGGATATGGTCTTTTGTACATCGGCAGGAAGTTTGTCCCAGAATTTCTGATTCATGATCACCGCATAACCAAGGTATCCATGATTTGAAAAGGTCAAATATTTTTGAACTTCATGGAATTTTTTGGTGTAGATGTTGGATGCGGTGTTCTCCTGGCCGTCCACAACTCCCTGCTCAAGCGCATTATAAACTTCAGCAAAGGGAAGTTTGAGCCCGACCCCGCCGAGCCCGCTCATCTGGGCTTCGAGAACGTCAGAACTCATAATTCTAAACTTAACACCTTTAAAGTCAGCCGGTTTGATCAAAGGGCGAACATTAGAACTAAATTGTTTGAAGGCATTATCCCAAAAGGTCATAAGTTTAATGCCCAAATTCCGTTTTATGAACATTTCTCGAATCTCATCGCCGATAGGTCCGTCGACAACTTTATGGACCGTTTGGATTTTCGGAAAGAGAAACGGCATGTCAAAAAGTTGCAGGGCCGGAATAGACCCGACAAATTTTGCCGATGAAGGGGCAGCCATCTCAATGAATCCGGCAGATAGAGCTTCAATGGCCTGATTATCACCATAAAGCTGGGCATTGGGGAAAACGGTAACCACATACCTGCCTTTCAGAGCTATATTAACCTGATTGGCAAACTCATTGGCCGCCCATCCCTTTGGGGTGTTAACTGATACGACATGTGAAAAACGGATTTTTTTGGCTTTAGCCATGGCAGCCGGAACAACCATCACCATACACAAAATTAGAACACACAGTACAAAAAAGATTCTTTTCATCCTCCTCCTCCTTTTTCTAAATGTTAAGGGTTAATAGAAACTGTAAAAAACTACGCCGTTTACCTTTTAAAAAGTACCAAGATAAAAATAAGCTGTCAACAGACAAATGCTGATTAAGATCATTGGCAATAGAACTTGGGGGGAAACAATTATTTTGCCAAATTTTTCTTATCACCCACAGTAAGAACTAAATCGTCGCGTTGGTCAATTTTCATTTTAAATACTTTAATTCTGAATTTAGCATTTTTCGTATAAACTCTTTTTTCTCACCGCCACTAAGTTCACTAAGGCACGAAGAAAAACATAGTTAAATATTCCTTTGGTGTCTTTGTGGCTTTGTGGCAAATTATTTCAATTCAGGCTTGTTCGGGTCAGGTATTTGCGATTCACACGGAACCAGGGTCTGACAAAGTCCGCAACTATGAGATTCAAAACCAAAGTTAGTTATTGTATATTTTGCGGTAACTTGCCGGAGGTATTTATAACACTTTGCTTTGTCATGACCTTTCTCCGAAATTGCGTCCGCAGGGCAGCGCTTGACGCACTCTTTGCATGTGCCGCCTGAATAATAAAGACAGTACTCACGATGATCGCTATATGGCCTGTTTGTTGGCTGAACGGAAATATGAGCAACAACTGAGCCGCAACGCATGGCCTTGCCAAGGGGCGTGATAAGACCGTCACACAGGCCGAACGTTCCCAGACCCGCAACATGTGCTGCATGTCGCTCCGACCATCTGGAGGCAAATCCATATTGCTTGGACGTTTTTCTTTCCCAAAGCGGGGAAATGAACGGAGCAACCGCCTCAAATCCTAAATCGTGTAATATCTCCACCACATGCTTGCGGAGTCTGTTGTTTAAAGATTCGCCGAAAAATCTTGATGTGGCCCATCTTTTAGAAGGATATTCGGTCTCTTTCTGATGATCGGCTTTGGTTGCTCTGGTTTGGGGCAAAATCCAACTGATGACCGTCAGTTTTTCAGGGGAAACTTTTACTTTTGGAAATGTTTTAGTAAATATTTCTATGGGTGTCCAGTAAAATTGCCCGATGTCTTTTTTGATTTTATTAAAAAGCGGATCATCACCGCGTGAATAACCGACAATCGGCTCATCCCATAGTCTTTCGTCACTTTCCCTTCCAAAAGAATTTTCATCCGCGCTGCTGCAAAA
>JAZFVY010000385.1:0-6769 GCA_036447975.1 Desulfobacterales bacterium | reverse complement strand
AAGGATGCAGAGGTGCCCTGGGTGACAATCGAAAGTCAACACAGTGATAAAAGTGTCTTTGATAGCCTGGCTGCGGGCCTGGGGAAAAAGCTTGTTTCCAAGGTTACAAAAACACATCTACTACGTGAGACAAATGAAATGATCCGGCGGATCCTGGAAAATCTTCCATGGGGGCCCGGGTCAGTCACAGTCGCTTCTGCCCCTGTAAAATTTCAGATTCCTAAAATTAAGATGCCGCCACCTCCATCAGTCGGGCATATGGATTACGGAAAAAGAGATTTTTCGGCAGTAATTGTATCCAATATGGTGGACAAAAAAGGAAAAGACAGTTTTGCTTTTGAAATGCCTATTGCAAAGGCCGGGAAAAAGATCCGGTTGGAAGTTGACTATTCAAATATGTCAAAGGGTGGTCAGATGCCCCCTGCTCTCAGCAAAATGGTGACGATACACAGAGGAGATAAAAAAATTACCTACTCCCTTTATCCCGGCAAAAAGAGGTATATGGTCCACAATGTGACAGATGAGAATTATTTTGAAAAGCCTAAAGTGATAAAGACAAAGGTCGGCAGTGAAACCATTGACGGCCATCCAACGGAGAAGTTCAAAATAAAAATAACATACAAAAACGCTAAGACCCAGCAGGGATATGTCTGGAATGCTACAGACCTGGATGGAATGACCATAAAGAGCGAAATTGAGGATGAGACCATGAAGTATACATCCCAATTTAAAAACATTGTATTAAAGACACCCCCTAAAAATCTTTTTGCAATTCCTACCGGATTTACAGAAGCTAACGGGTTTATGGAATTAATGGTGGAAGAAAAGTAAATAAAAAATAAATGTTAAGAGAGGAGGAACACCATGGTTAAAGTTAAGAAATCGTATCTTTTATGCCTTTTATTACTTGCAGCAGCGCTTTTTGCAATCAACGGTTGTGCCCCAAAAACTTCCGGTGCTGTACGAGATGACTCTTCATTAACTGGTATTTCAGACAAGTTGGCGCCAACCGAGGAGTATACCGGTCCGAAGTTGAGGGTAGGTGTAGTTAACTTTCAGAACAAGACGCCTTCCAAGGTCCTTGGAATCGGTGAAGCAGCAGCCGATATCCTTGGAACAATACTCCAAAAGACAAAACGTTTTATAATTATTCCCCAACAGGATATCGCTTCAGTCATGAATCAGCAGGCCATGGGCGCATCGGGCGCAATTGATCCCGGTTCTGCGGCAAAAATGGGAAAAGTACTAGGGCTAAACGCTATTGTGACCGGAGCAATCAGCGCCTATTCCGAGGCCGAAGAGGGTGTAGATTATCTTGTTTATAAAAAGAAAAAACAGATTGCCAGGGTAACCGTTGACTACCGGATTGTCGATACCACAACCGGCATTCAGTTAATGGCGGATTCCGGCCAGGGAGTTTATGAAAAGACCACAGGCGGTGCATTGGGACTCGGTTCCAAGTCATCATACGATACGGATCTTAGAGATGGCGCTTTGCGGGATGCTTTGACCAAAGCAATGGTGAACATGCTAGATCAACTGGAAGCTCAGGATTGGAATGGACGAATTGCCAGTATTAAAGGGCGGACGGCGTATATTAATGCAGGAAAGAAGACAGGATTAAAGGTCGGTGACATACTACTGGTTGTGGAACTCGGAGAGGAAATAATCGACCCGCAGACTAAGGTAACACTTGGCAGGGCTCCCGGAAATTTAAAGGGGGAATTGATGGTTACCGGATTTTTTGGAAAAGATGGATCGGTTGCAAAGATAAGGTCTGGCGCAGGATTCAGAAAAAACGATCTTGTAAAATTCAAAAAGTAATGCAAGATGTGACATACCGACGGCACAATGTATGAGCGAGACCTTTGAAAAATGCTCAATTTTGTTCAAGTTCAAGGAAGTCGATAATTTAAACAACAGGAATACATTGAGTATTTTGAGGATTTAAATTTGAGCCTGACGCAGAAATTGGGCAAAAGGGGACGTTTTGCAAAGGTCACAAAGGTATGAGCTTTGACAGAGCCTTTCTTGATAGAAGGGCTCTGTTTTTTATATAGATGCCGATCTAAGGAGAACACCCTACTCCACTTTTTTATATTTCTCCAGCAAACGACGTGCGTTTATTATATTTTCTTTTGCCTTTTTATGATCGGGATTCAAGGCTAATGTTTCTTCCCATTCTATTATTGCGCTGCTCAGTTCTTGATTTAAAAAATATTTGACACCTTGCAGGTAGTGTGCTTCAGCCTCTTTTTTCATAACCCCTTTAACATCAGCAATTGCTTTCTCTATGCAATCATGCAAGGCGTCTGCTTTGTTAAGCACTTTTAATGCTTCTACATAATTTTTCCGAGAAATCAACCCCCTTCCCTTTTGACAGTAAGTGGTGTTGATCAAATCTTTGGCAACTTTATTCGATTTATCGTAATCCAAAGCTTTTTCAGCCAGAGCTAGTACTTCTTCATATTGTTCTTCTCTCAACAAGCTATTCGCTTTCATCAAATCTTTGTCAATTACTTCTCGTATAGCTCTTTTAACGTCTTTATATTTAGGATCCACCTTCTTGAAAGTATTTATTGCTTCAGGATACTTCTCTTCCCGGCTCAATTGCATTCCCATATGATAGTAGACAGCATTTTTCAAATCAGCTGCCTCCCTGTTCATAAGATCATACTCCAGAACCTCTCCAGCAATATTCAGCACCTCTTCGTATCGTTTTTCTTCCAAAAGGTTCCTTGCTTTTATTAGATCATTACGAATTGAGATTGCAAGATGGGTAGAATATGATTTTAGCATGGGAAGTTTAAGAGTAGTGCCCGGTGCTGGTTTTTTGTTTGTTTCAAGATTGTTAAAATAGACAATCAGAAAATCCTTTTTATTATCGCTGTAAAATTTCCTTGAGATACTCTTTAGTGTGTCTCCCTTTTTTGTTTTATAGATTATATATTCTTTAGGAGCTAACCTGTTTTTCAAGTAGTCCAATGCACCTTTATGTTCTGGGTTATATCTCAAGGTTATTAGAAATTGCTTGCGAGCGTATTTCAACTTATTCTTTTTGAAATAAACAACGCCTTTTTTGAAATGCCGTCTTGCCTTATCAGCAAAGGTCGATTTCAAGACAGCCATTCTCTTGGCAATTATCTTGTCGTCAGGATTTAAAGAGCCGGCAATCTGCAAATAATAAAGCGCCATTTGCAATTCATTCTTCTTTTCGTATTCAAGAGATTTTTGCTGGTAGGAAGAAGACAGGAAAGTCTCTGCACTTTCAGGGTTTTTTTCGGACTTCCCGGCCGAAATCTTTTCGGGAGTCTCTTTTTTAAATTCCATCACAGCGAAGCAACCCGTAAAAAAAAACAGAATAATATATAGCAAAAAAACGTTTATTATCTTCTTCATTTCAGTTTAATCTTGTTAAATACGGACAAATTCTTTTTAAACCTTTCAATATCATAATCACCGTATATTACCGATCGATGGATCCTATATCTATCAACAAAACAAGGATTGCTTGCCCTCTTAACGGTGAATGCCGCCCGGTAACCCTGCTTTATTAAAATTGCAACAACAAGATTGTTTGTTGCTCCATAAGGGTATGCAAAATAGCTGCATTCCTTGTTCAGTTTCTGTTTGAACAGCTTTTTTGAATAACTTATTTCCATTTCAAGGGATTTAAAATAATCTTTAAATGATTCCTTTTTTTTTCGCTTCGTCAAATTGCGGTGTGTTTTGGTTTTGCATTGTATGTCGAACCCTTTTTTTGATAGATTATTGATTTGTTCCCAGGACAAGGCTTTACTATTACCGATAAAATCGGTGTAGATAAAAAGCGTGGCTGTAAAACCAAATTTTTTCAATATCGGAAAGGCGATGTCAGAAAAAGAGCTCAATCCATTATCAATGGTAATTACAACCGATTTCTCAGGTATCTGTTCCTTAAATTCGAGGAAATCCATCAATTGGTCAAGCGAGATAACATGATAGCCGTTTTCCATAAGATATTTCATCTGTGCTTCAAAAGAAGCCTCGGTGACTGTCATCTTTCCTGGACTGTCTTTAGAAAAACCATGATATGCCAACACCGGGACAGTTTGATAACCATTGACTTTTAAGCCGCCCTTATCAAAGGGGCGTAAAGGAATAATAAATTCCTGTCCGGCATCCAGTGTTTTAATATCGTTAAATTCTGAGATCAGCCAGTCTTTGGTAGGGTCATTTAAATATTTATGGGCAAGGGAAGGTAGCGTGTCTACAGCGGTTGCCTTGACAATGATAAAATCGTCGTAAATACGAGCCTGAGAAGGAGCACAGGCGGCTAATAAAAGAAGATATAATGGAAATAATCTGCCGAAAACTGTTTTTCTTCTATTTGCTGGTTTTGCCATGAGGCTTCTTATTTATGCTTAGCAACTTAAACGTTTCTATCGGTTCTGTTTTGCCTTTGACATATTGTGGTGAAAGGGTCTCTACGGAAATCATGTCACCAAGATTTGCATAAACACTTTTACTGATAATAATTTCACCGGGTCCGGCTAGACCGTTCAGGCGCGAAGCTACGTTTACACTATCGCCAATGACGGTATATTCCATTTTATTCTGTGATCCGATATTCCCTGATATCACAACTCCGGAATTAATTGAGATCCCTACTGATTGAAGGAGATTATTTCCCTTTCCTCGTTCTTTCTTGAACTCCTTTTGCATATCTATTGAAGCCCTGACAGCTCTTTCTGCGTGTTCTTTATGATAAACCGGTACTCCGAAAACTCCTAATACCGCATCACCGATAAACTTGTCAACATACCCGCCGTGATCTAGTATTACCTGTGTGGCAATTTCAAAGTATTCATTCAGTGTGTCAACGATCTCTTCCGGTTCCTTGACTTCAGCATACGATGTAAACCCTCTGATATCTGTAAATACTATTGTGGCTTCATTTTTATGGCCCTTAAGCCAGTCACTTTCAGGATCGGCCATTATCATTTCGAGCACTTCAGAACCTATGTACTTGCCAAAGGATTGCTGCATGAGAGAGTTCTTCCAGAGCTCATCACCCATGCGATTAAAGGCCGTGGCAAGGTTCCCAAGTTCATCATTTCTTGCCAGAATTATTTTATGATGGTAATTCCCTGAACCAATTTCCTGGGTTGCCAGAACCAAATTTTGAATAGGTCGTGAAAAGCGCAATCCGAGCCATACTGCAATCCCAATCCCGAATAATATGATAAAAATGGTTATTACGATAATTGACAAGCGCTCCTTGTGAATTAATTTCTCGATAAAATCAATCGACACCCCCACATGGACTTCACCCAATTCTTTATTTTTAAATACAATGGGCTGGGTTAAATTCAAAACATGTTCGCCGGATTCTAAGAAGTGATTAAAGTAAGTAACGTCATCTTCTTTTCTTATATCTTCTTCGATATCAAACTTCTCAAATACCATGTTAATTTTATTGATGTCCGTATGTGCCTTTATGACCTTATTGCGATTTACAATAATCGCATACAGAAGCCCCTCAATAGCAGTTGCCTCCTTTATTAATGTGTTGAGCCTTAAGACATCGTCATCAAGGAGAGGAATAGAAGCGTTGCTGACAAAATAGTTAAGACTAACCTTGCCGATGTTGACGGTTTGCCGGTAAAACCTTTCTTTTTGCTGACTCAAATTAACATAGCTCAGCAAAAAAACGGTAGTTATAATAATAACTATGGTTACAGCAAACAACTGCAACCAGATTGGAATACGGGTGGGAGGAAGACCTTTGACAAATCTTCCGCGTTTTTCTTTGACAAGTCCTTTGATGTCGTCTGCCAGTGACTCGACTGAAATATTATAGTCAACATTTATTGCCTCAACCAGCTCTTCTTCTAATGCATAACCAAGTCCAACGATGATCTGGCCTAAACGGACGGCCTTACCATGAGTATAGAGTTTTTCTTTTTGAACCTTCAGGGCATGTTGAAGTTGTTCTTCGGTAATAATATTCCTTTGCCTTAGAATCTCTCCAATGTTCCTATGGTAATTATCGGTAGTCTTCCCAAACAATCTCTTGATTTTGGAAAAAAATATATTTTGACCAGTTAATGACTTCATGGACGAGGTTTTCAACCTTAAACATTTAACGATTTGACGATTTCTGGGCCTCTTTATTATAAAAAAACCTTAACCTTAAATTATATATCGAAAAATGGCCGATCTGTCAATAAATTAACAAGCAAATTGGCCTGACTCTGACTGTGAGACCTTTGAAAAATGCTCAATTTTGTTCAAGTTCAAGGAAGGCGAAAATTTTAACCACCCCGTACGATCTTCCGGACCTACGGGGCTTGCACGAATACATTTAGTATTTTGAGGATAAAGCTAAAGCTTCACTGCGTGCAAAATGTTGAGTCTGACACAGAAATTGGGTAAAAGAGGGCGTTTTGCAAAGGTCTCACTGTAAGTGTAATTTGTCATATGTTAAAGGATCTTGTCCCATTTCTAAACAAATTCAAGCGAGCTTATTGTTGCTTTATGATTTCACTGAGTCTTCGATCATACATCTTGCCGATACCATATTCATTGCGTCGCATGAACTTTTCCCTGGATGGGCCTATAATTTGCATTTCCGGATGTTTCCGTTGAACATCAATGGCAGTTCTCATCTCTTTGGTGCAACCTGTACTGAATGTTGCATCCTTGCCGACCCATTCAGGTGGAACCTTTTTATCCATAATCTGAAATGCCTCAACAATATCATCATAGGTCTGAAATCGCCATATGT
>JAZFVY010000384.1:0-3797 GCA_036447975.1 Desulfobacterales bacterium | reverse complement strand
TATTGCAGACACAGTACATAAACCCGAATCGGAAAATCTTATTGTACAAAATGTTATTATGAAATTGGAAGAGCAACATCCTCAAATTTTCAATCTGCCAGAATATGACATAAAACAATTAATTACCACTTCCACAATTGCGTCCATTATAGAAGGGTCGATAATTTCCGAAAAGGTGGCAGTTTCAGAAGCTGTGAGAGTGAAACTTTCTCCCGTAAAGTCAATAAATGATGAAAACGAAACCTGATAGATTTATATGTGGATTTTAGGCAGGGTCAAAATGGCTCTGCTTTTTTTATTGAATCAACACTTAGTCAACATTTAGTCAACAAATTGCATAAAACATCTCTCTATTTACAGCATTTTCACTGTGTTTACTTTTGATACAAGATGCCAACTATCAATCTGGTATAATAATAAAAAAATATTGGTCTCTATTTGCTCGATTTTATCTTTAGTTACATGTTTTGGTAATGATATAGTAATAGCTATACAGATGTTTTTGTGTATCTTTGTGCAAGCGGATACCTTCTGCCATAACCGAAAGCCTTTGACGTAACCTTAAGACCGGGGGGTGCTTGATGTCGCTTGTATTCATTTCTATCAACCCGAAGTATGACCTCTTCGACAATCTTTTTGTCAAATCCCATTTGAACCAACTCATCCGCTCCTTGGAAGTCTTCTATGTATCCTTTTAATATAGAATCAAGAGTGTCATAAGGCGGCAGGTCATCCTGATCCAGTTGATCGGGTTTGAGTTCAGCGGAAGGCGCTTTGGATATGATCCGTGGCGGTATATACTCTTTTTCTTGATTTATGAAACGGGCAAGATCATAGACAGTGGTTTTTGGAACATCTGAAATTACTGCCAGACCTCCAGTCATATCACCATAGAGCGTACAATACCCGACGGCCAGCTCTGACTTGTTTCCCGTAGAAAGCACAAGGGATCCATACTTGTTTGACAGGCTCATTAGAATGGTGCCCCTGATTCTGGCCTGAATATTCTGTTCCGTTATGCCGGGTTCGTTTTCCTTGAAAGATGGTGAAAGAAACCTTAAATATTCTTTGAATATGCTGTCTATGGAGATCCGGTCAAGGGCTATACCGAGGTTTTTTGCAAGTTCTTCCGTATCTTCGAAATTATCTTTGGAAGTATACTGAGACGGCATGAACACAACCGAGACATTTTCCCGTCCAAGGGCCGTTACGGCAATACATGCCGTGACCGCAGAATCTATTCCCCCGCTTAATCCCACAACAACCTTTGAAAAGCCGCACTTTAATACGTAGTCACGTGTTCCCATAACAAGGGCTTTCAGGATAGATTCCGTATCCGAGCTTGAAATCGTATGAAGGTCGGCTCTAAAGGATTCAGCCGACTCAACCGCTTCTGAATCAAAGACAACAAGGTCTTCTTCAAAATCACTGGCCCTGGCCACAACATTTCCCTTATAATCGAAAACAGTGCTTATTCCATCGAAAAGAACGCTGTCATTCCCCCCGACCTGGTTGGCGAATATTAGGGGAATGCCGTATTTTCTGGCCATGGAGCCAAACATATTAAGCCTAAATTCTCTGGTTCCAATATAAAAAGGAGATGCGGACACATTGATAACCAGATCAGCTCCTGCTTGTACTGCCAGAGCCACAGGGTCTATGGGATATATTCTTCTTTTGAAAATATCCTTATCATTCCATGCATCTTCACAAACGGTAAGACCTATCCTGTGCCCCTTGTAAAGGTAAGATGTACTTTCCTGGCCGGGCTCAAAATACCGTCTTTCATCAAATACGTCGTATGTCGGCAGGAGCCTTTTTTGGACTTTATGCAGTATATTGCCGTCTTCAAACAGTACAGCTGAGTTATAAAGGGGTTTTCCTTTATCCACAGGGTTTTTATCCGCAAATCCGCATATTACACCGATACCGCGTATTGACGTCAGCAGTCTGCTTAAACAGGCAAGATTGGCATCGGTAAAATCGTTCTTCTCAAGAAGATCGCGCGGCGGATATCCCGAAATAACAAGTTCTGAAAATACAACCAGATCGCATGCAAGTTCGATGGCCTTATCAGTAAAACATTTTATCCTGTCAAAATTGTGGTTAAAGTCGCCGATGATCGGGTTAATTTGTGCAATTGCTATTTTCATTGCAACACCTCAATACGGACAAGCAGTTATAAAAAAACTGGTTCTTCTCCAAATCAGTTGGAGAAGAGGGTCCAAGGATTCCAGGGGTCAAGGATTCAAGTGTTTGTTTTCTAAAGATTTTATCAGCGCTTTTCACATTCATTCGATTTCTGCTATGTCTTTTTTTGCTGTACCCAATCCACCTTTTTCAATGAAGCCTAAATCCCCTGACTTTCCTTAATTAGCTACAAATAATCGGGAAATGATCCAAATTTTATCACGAAAACGCGGAAAATGTATTAGAATTTTGTACTTTTTCTTTTATTAACAAAATACGCACTATTTAGTTTCCAATTCAGAATTGAGCAATTTTTTCGATGAGCAAGGCCGCACAAGGGTTTTTGTTGAGGCGTACATTGGAGTACGCCGCAGACAGAAACCCGCGGAGAACGCCGCTCATCGGGAAAAGGGCCATTTCTGGGTGGAAACTATTTATTTGTATATCTCTAATGCACTTGCAAGAACTTTTCTATTGTTCGGCGGATTTCCTTTAATTGCCCCGGTTCTTTCCATACAATCGCGGAATCGGCCTTAAACCATGTCAGCTGGCGTTTTGCATATCTTCTTGTATCCCGCTTCAGTGTTCGCAGCGCCTCCTCCCATGAAGAATGTCCTTCAATAAAATCCACCATATGACGATAACCGATGGACTGCATCGATTTGAGGTCGGCCGAGTATCCCATACCAAGAAGTCCCTTAACCTCGTTAACAAGTCCGGAGTCGATCATTGCATCGACTCTGCGGTTAATTCGATCGTAAATAATCTCTCGGTCCATATGGAGACCGATTTTCAAAACCCTGAACGGTTTATCTGTAAAACTGTGCTCACCTTGCAATTCAGAAATCGTCTTTCCGGTTAATTCATATACTTCAAGAGCCCTTAAAATCCTGTATGTATCATTTGGGTGTATTCTTTTCGCAGTTGCTGAATCCAGTTGGCTTAACCGCTTGTGAAGGAAGTCGGTTCCGTGGATTTCAGCTTCTTGTTTTAAGCGTGTGCGAACATCGGGATCTGCCGGCATGGCCTCAAACAGGCCGTGCAAAAGTGCTTTGATATAAAGTCCTGTCCCGCCGATTACAAATGGAGATACTCTCCGGGCATGAAGATCCATGATTTTTTCATGAGCCATGATTGCAAATTGCCTTGCGTCAAAAGGCTCGTTCGGATCAACAATATCGATCATATGGTGAGGAACTATTGACTGCTCATCAGGTGTCGGCTTGGCCGTACCGATATTCATATGCCTGTATATCTGCATCGAATCAGCACCGACAATCTCGCCTTTAAAGGTCCTGGCAAGATCGATGGCAATGGAGGTTTTCCCCAAAGCAGTCGGTCCGCAGATTACAATAACATTCGGTTTCACAATAGTAAGGCTCATAATTTAATACCTGAATCTTGCACAGAGTTTCAAGATTGTCTGTGCAAGATTCAGTTAATATTTGGGGTTCTTCTCCAATTTAGTTGGAGAAGAGGATCCAAGGATTCCAGGGGTCAAGGATTCAAGTGTTTGTTGTCTAAAGATTTTATCAGCGCTTTTAACATTCTTTCGATTTTTGCTATGTCTTTTTTTGCTGTACCCAATTCACCTTTTTCAATGAAGC
>JAZFVY010000383.1:0-2526 GCA_036447975.1 Desulfobacterales bacterium | reverse complement strand
CCTTGTCGTCCTCCCCGGCCAGCCAGAACCCTTCGCCTAAAAAGCACGTGAGCGGAATTTCACTTGTAATGAACCGCCCAGCTCGAAAAATCGGTAACACCGTAGTCAGAAGCTCAATTCCTCTTTTTGTATCTCCGGATCGGCACCAAGCCCATCCAAGACCTCTCTGCGCAAACGCTTTGTCGATAGGCGTTGGCGCTTTCTGGGCCGCCAGCTCCCCACATTCGACCGCCCGAGCCAGGTCGCCTTTCCAGGTATAGGCTATCGAAAGGTTAGAGGCCGACCAAGAGATCAGGCTGTTGTCTGAAAATTTCTCGGCTGCGCTCAGCGCCTCTTGAGCTTCTTCCACCGACTCATCCCAGCGACCGAGACATGCGTAAGCCCTTGAGGCTAAGTCCGCGAAATTTTATTATTTGGTATTTAATATACTGAATAATAACATTTAAAAACTGTTTATGTTATCTTGTATATCACCCAATAACCTTATCTATAAAGAATATAGCATGGTTTAATTAAAGTTGACTAATCAATTCCATAATGTTATCATTGCGCATAAATGGATAAAAGACACTGAAAGGTAACATTATGCGAACGGTTCAATATGATCCCGATAAGCTCAGGCATCTATTCGTTAAAAAGAAAGTCTTAACACTTGATGTCATTAAAGAAGCACTCGGTACTTCGGTGAAAATGACTGTGTTTCGCAAATTAAAGTCCTTATCTTACCGCGCTAGTTATTCTCATGCGGGTAAATATTACACCCTTGATGATATTGCAACCTTTGACCACTATGGACTGTGGAGTTTTAATCGAATTCATTTTTCCATAAATGGTTCTCTGATCAATACTATCAATTATCTCATCAATTCATCTGATAAAGGATATTTTGCCTCAGAGCTTAACAAGCTTCTCATGGTGAGGGTTCAAGAACCACTTTTAAAGTTGTACAACTCACAAAAAGTACGCCGTCGACAAATCGGCGGACAATATCTTTATTTGTCAATTGCTAAATGGCAAAAGCAATTTGCAGAACGAAAAAAAATAATTGAGGCCAGTGTAGAAAATGAGAATCTGTACTTCGTATCTGGCTTTGACTCTGCTGAGACACGGCATTGCCTGGAGCTGTTTTTATCAACACTCAATGAAAAGCAGCGTCGCCTCTATGTTGGATTTGAATCCATGAAATTAGGCCGTGGCGGTGATAAGCTCATGTCAAAGATCACAGGTATAAATGTCAAGACGATCGGCCGAGGGCGCAAAGAGCTTGTCTGCCATGATGTAACGCCGGAAAGAATTCGAAAACAGGGCGCTGGGCGTCCTTCTTTAAAAAAAACGCTGAGCTTCTCAAAGAGTTAGAAACGCTCATGGAAAATGATACAGCCGGCAATCCGATGAGCACCCTAAAATGGTCAAGAAAAAGCACCTATAAGATCAGTGAACAGCTTCGTTCAAGAAATATTTCTATCAGTGCGAGCACAACTGGTAAATTGCTTAAACATTTGGACTATTCCTTGAAAGCAAACCGAAAGAGTATCGCTGAGACACAACATCCAGATAGAAATCAGCAGTTTGAGATTATTGCTGAGCAAAAGAAACGCTTTGAAGACCTCGGCCAACCCATCATTAGCGTTGACAGTAAAAAAAAAGAACTGATTGGCAATTTTAAGAATCCCGGTAAAATATGGCGAAAACAATACGACCTTGTATTTAATCATGACTTCCGATCCATGGCTATTGGAATCGCAAATCCTTATGGCATATATGACCCGAGGATGAATAATGGAACCGTTGTAGTTGGAACCTCCTACGATACCCCGGCTTTTGCGGTTGACTGCATTGAATCATGGCTTTTTTTATCAGGGTGGCATAGCTATTCTAACATGAAACAATTACTTATTCTGTGCGATTCAGGCGGAAGTAACGGCTATCGGCCTCGCGTCTGGAAGTATAATCTTTATCGCAAAATATGCCGAATGCATGGAATTGCAATAATGGTTTGCCACTATCCTTCTGGCGCTTCCAAGTGGAATCCGATTGATCATCGCCTTTTCAGCTTCATAAGTATGAACTGGGCCGGCAAGCCATTGAGGTCTTTTGATATCATGTTAAATTATATTCGCAGTACAACCACCCAACATGGACTCAAAGTCAACGCCATCTTAAACGAAGATAAATATGAAAAAGGCATCAAAATAAGTGATGCTCAATTCAAAGAAATCAACATCGAAAGAAATGAGTTATTACCTCTATGGAATTACACTATCAGTCCATAACCCAATACCTAAAATTCCATGTTATTTATTTTTAAGCCCTAAGCGTAAAATCCCTGGATAAAATCCTATCCTCCAGAACCCCACCCTCCGCTTCAGGAAAGAAACTGTCAACCCATTTCAATAAGTAGTTTCGATCCCCACAACAATGTCACCGATCAGTTGATCACCCGGGAGCCGCCCGTCCGCTACCATGGATACGCACCCTGTAGAGCCGTCAGGGAAAATATAATGCGCCAGGTGGTGAAAGGTGCAT
>JAZFVY010000382.1:0-5360 GCA_036447975.1 Desulfobacterales bacterium | reverse complement strand
TGGGCTTTAAGAAGAAAGATGTTCTTGCGGTTACGCGCATCCTTGAGGACGTGAGGAAAAATGGGGACAAAGCCCTAATAAAATATGCAAACAGGTTTGACTCACCGGGTTTAACTTTAGAGTCGATTCAGGCAACCAGCCAGGAGATTAATAATGCGGCAAAGAACGTAGATCGATCCTTTGTACGGGCTTTAAATCGAGCAGCCGGACAAATCGAGTCCTTTCATAAACAACAGCTAAGCAAATCATGGGATTACACGGAAAGACCCGGCACCCTTCTTGGCCAGTTGGTAAACCCCGTTGATGTGGCTGGAGTTTATGTGCCCGGCGGAATGGGAGGAGAGACGCCCCTGGTTTCTTCGGTCCTGATGGGAGCCATTCCTGCCAGAATAGCCGGTGTAAAACGCATCGCCATGGTGACGCCGCCGACCAGTGACGGTACCGTAAACCCCTATCTTCTGGCTGCCGCAAAAAGAGTCGAAGTGGATGCCGTGTACAAGGTCGGGAGTGCATGGGCAATTGCCGCCCTGGCGTACGGTACCGAGACAATTCCAAAAGTCGATGTTATAGTCGGGCCTGGAAATATTTATGTTACCCTTGCCAAAAAAATTGTGGCCGGGACTGTGGGTATTGATATGCTCGCCGGACCGAGTGAGATTCTTGTTATTGCAGACAGCACGGCAAGGCCGGACTTTATTGCAGCAGATCTTCTTTCCCAGGCAGAACATGATACCCTGGCGTCTGCAATCCTGGTCACGGATTCGAAAGCGACGGCAAAAGCAGTTGCTGCTGCCGTGGATGAGCAGCTTGAGAATCTTGCTCGCAAAGAGATTGCCAGAGAATCCCTTGCCAGGTTCGGCGCCATCATGATTGTACTTGATCTTGATGCCGCCATTGAACTTTCAAACAGAATAGCGCCTGAGCACCTTGAGCTTCAGATCAAAGATCCTTTGGCGTATTTAGATAGGATCCGTAACGCCGGAGCCGTGTTTTTGGGGAGCTTTACCCCCGAGCCGGTTGGCGATTACATTGCCGGTCCCAACCACGTGCTACCTACTGCCGGTACGGCAAGATTTTCTTCAGCCCTTTCGGTGGACAACTTTATTAAAAAGACCAGTCTTATCCAGTATTCCAAGGCAGCCTTAAAACGTGAAGCCAGAGACATTATTCGCCTGGCGGAAATAGAAGGCCTGAGTGCACATGCGAATTCAGTTAAGATCAGGTTAACCTAATATATTCCATTCAGATAAATTCTTCATGAGAAATGCGGGTTGAACCAGCCTGCGAGCTCATTCCCCGTAGCTTGCGACGGGGTAAGCGAGCGAAATAAGATTGGCAGAATACCATACTGGGAAGATTCCCCGCAGTTTGCTGCGGGGAACGCTTCAATGGATACTTTTTATCCACAAGTTTAGGCCAACAGGTCAAAACTGGATACTTTTTATCCGCCATTGATTTGGCTGGAGAAAAATAAATGTTGACATTGGCATTCAACAACAAAGATGTGCACAGTTTATTCAATTTATTCATAATGTTATGAATTAATCGGTTTTGTGCTTCAATAATGGCACACAGGTTGCACTTCTCTAATCAATGATTAATTTATTTCATAAATTATTTTTTGTTTCAAAGAACTAAACTGTTTTAATTAACGAATATTAGAAATAATATAAAAGGAGTTTGTCGATGAATTCTATTATAAGCACAAAAGATATTCCAAGAAGGAAAGCCTTGATTGTTGTTGTATTATTGGCGGTCGGACTTATAGCAGTTTCGAGTTTTTATCCGGCCTCGTATGTTGAGGCAAAAACCGATAATATCCAGGCAACTCCCCTGAGTTTCAGCAGTCTGGCTGAAAATGCCAGCCCTGCGGTGGTTAACATCAGGACAGTAAAGACTATCAAAGGGGGAGGTCGTGTGTTCCGCCAATTCAAAAAACGTCCTTTTGGCGAGGATGACCCCATGCGGGATTTTTTTGACCGTTTTTTCGGTGAAAACCGGCAGCATGATTTTAAACAGCGTAGCCTCGGGTCAGGCTTTATCATTGACAAGGAGGGGTATATTGTAACCAACAATCATGTTGTCGATAACGCTGACAAGATTGAGGTCTTATTGAAAGATGAAAAGAAGTTTGACGCAGAGATTGTGGGACGTGATGTCAACACGGATCTGGCACTGATCAAAATCAAGTCGGGACGGAATCTCCCTGTGCTGAAGTTCGGTGATTCTGATGCCGTTAAGGTTGGTCAGTGGGTTGTGGCCATAGGAAGTCCCTTCGGCCTGGAGCACACAATTACTGCTGGGATTATTAGCGCCAAGGGGCGTGTCATCGGGTCAGGGCCCTATGATGATTTCTTGCAGACCGATGCATCAATCAATCCCGGCAACAGCGGAGGCCCCCTAATCAACATGAAAGGAGAGGTTGTGGGGATAAATACAGCCATAATTGCCAGCGGACAGGGAATCGGATTTGCCATTCCGGTAAATCTTGCCAAAGGGATTATCGATCAGCTCAAAAACAGCGGAGAGGTTACCCGGGGCTGGCTTGGAGTTGGTATCCAGGACATTAGCGATGAAGTGGCTGAGTACTATGGGATAGAAGAAAAAATAGGTGTTCTGGTTACAGAAGTTTTTCCGGGAGACCCTGCGGATATGGCGGGAGTAAAGCCCAAAGACATAATTTTGTCGGTTAATGGAAAGAAGGTCAGTACCGCCCGGGAACTCACCGGTGTAATAGCAAATATTGGTGTTGGCGATACGGTTAGGATGAAAGTATTAAGAAACGGTGCAACCAAAACGTTTAAAGTGAAAATTGCAAAAAGGGAAGACGCTAAGGTTTCTGCTAGGAGGACCCCAGAGGAACACAAGGATGAAATTGGAATTCGTGTAAAGGAATTAACACCCGAACTTGCACGCCGATTCAATATAAAAGAGACCGGGGGCGTGATTGTAGCCGGTGTAGAACCAGGCAGCAAGGCAGCGGAGTCGGGATTGAGGGTACATGATATTATCAAAGAGGTCAATCACCGGAACATAACAACGGTTAACGATCTTAACAAAGCGATCAGCAAGACCAAGGACGGCGAAACCATCAATTTGTTTATCTGGCGAATGAATAGTGGATTCCTTGTCATAAAGATAACAAAGTAGCACACCTCAACGTTAGGGTAAACGTTGTGCTGTGTGAAATGGCCGGGTTAATCCTCTATATCAGGTTCAAAAAACAACCATAGCACCTGAGGGAATGCCTGTTTTAGTTCGGCTTCACAGATGTTGATCGCTTTGATAAGAGACTCGGCAGAGTCCACGTTCGCCATTTTAGCTTTAACCGCCACCATCACGTCGTTACCCAATTGCAGCGTCAGCAGATTGAAGACTTGATCTATTTCATTGCGCTGTTGTAAAAAGTCGAGCATTTGAGTTCTCTGCCGTGGTTCGACACTTTGACCTATCAATAGTGCCTGTACCTCGATTCCGATTAGTAAAGCTATAACTATGAGCAGCCCACCGATGAAAATACTGCCCATGGCATCATAAGCAGGATTGCCTGTCATTATGGTTAGGATAATTGCGATCAGTGCAAAACTCAAACCCAATAGCGCAGCCAGGTCTTCACCAAAAACAACCAATAGCTCGCTTTGGCGGGTTTCTCTGAACCATTGTCTTAAACTTCTGCCCTGCCGCTCCTTGTTTACTTCTCGCAAACAGCCCCACATGGAAACACTCTCAGCAATTATGGAAAACAGTAGTACTCCAACTGCAACATTGGGATAACTCAGAGGTTGAGGGTGACGCAATTTGTGGATGCCCTCGTAAATCGAATACAAACCACCCATACTGAACAATATCAAGGCGACGATAAAAGACCAGAAGTAAACGGCCTTTCCAAAACCCAGCGGATAATCCGGTGATGGTGGACGTTTTGCGTGCTTGATGCCCAGCAGTAACAAAAGCTGGTTGCCAGAGTCCGCCAATGAATGAACAAATTCGGCCATCATGGAACCGGAGCCGGTTACCACGGCTGCCACCAGTTTTGCAACGGCTATCGCCAGGTTGGCACACAAAGCAAAAAATATACTTTTTACAGAATCAGCTCCATGCGACATATAAAATATTTCTCCCGTTTTGTTTACGACCAATTAGGGTTAAAAAAAATATTGTATAGATCGGCGTTTGCGGTGTCAATATCAGAGGTGAATATAAGAAGTGAGTAAAGATCCGGGGCCCAAAGGGTCCGGCTTAGGTTTGCCACTGGAAAGGGTTAATATTTCAGCACATTAAGTGCCTAAAGTGATCTAAAATGCCTAAAGTTGAGGAAAACGCTTTCAGCGCAAATCAGTTTTAATATAAATTGATAGTGCCAAAGGCACATACATTAACTTTAGCTCACTTTAGCTCACTTCAGATTTTAGGCACTACCAGGTTGCTGCTCTTGCAGTCCTTGACTTTTCTTTATCACTGATGTATTTAATTGAATTAATTAAAATTTCGAGGTCAGCAGATGAATAAATCTGAACTTGTTCAAGCGCTCAAGAAGGAACCAGGAATGTCGAAAAATCTAAAAAAGGTTACATTGATCCTGTTGGTCCTTATGTTTTCCCTGCTACATGGATGCCGTCTTGAACTAGTGAAGCCGGCGGGTGGCAAGGTAGAGTCAGTGAATTCACTTATTAAAAAGCTGGGAGACAAAGATTCTCATATAAGAAATAGTGCAGAAAATGAGTTGATAAGAATAGGTGAACGGGCAGTGGAACCACTCATTGGTGGGTTGGGTGATATAAATGTTTTAGTGCGCTGTCATGCTGCCATAGCGCTGGGAGAGATCGGCGATAAAAGGGCTGTGGATCCGCTTGTAAAGGTGCTGAGCGACAAAAATGAGTATATTCGCTTATATGCTGTCAGATCATTGGGAATGATAGGTGATAACAGAGCGGTGGATCCTCTAATAAGAGCGTTGGGAGATAAAGATGAAGAAGTACGAATATATGCTGTTGAAGCGTTGGGGAAGATAGGTGACAAAAGTGCAGTGGAATCGCTCATTAGTGCTCTTGATGATGAAAGTGAGGATGTGCGCAGAGGTGCCGCCTATGTTTTAAATAAGATGTTTAGCTTGAGCGAAGACAAAATTATGGGCATTACATCGGAGAAGAAATCATTGACTAACTCTTTCGGCATGAAATTTATTTACATACCCCCCGGGACCTTTATGATGGGAAGCTCGCTAACTGAATTAGGGCGTGATAATGATGAGAAGCAGCGCACTGTTACTCTGACAGAGGGTTTTTACATACAGACAACGGAGGTGACTCAGGGTCAGTGGAATGCTGTGATGAGGAAAAATCCGTCCTTTTTTAAAAATT
>JAZFVY010000381.1:0-5791 GCA_036447975.1 Desulfobacterales bacterium | reverse complement strand
TCCATGGAACGTTCACTCAGATGGGGTAAATCACCGGAAGAAATCAGATGTGCCAGCACTTCTATAAAAATACCGGTAATACGAACTTCATTTTCAAGAACTCTTTTGCGCCATTGCGGCGGCAGAGATTGGGTTTCCTGGTATATAAGCAAAACATGATCGCTCATGCGATTACAGACCAAAAAATATTCGCGGATCACTTCGGCCAGCGAATTGCGACCTCCAGTTGCTCTGGACATGGCCTCCGAGACTCCCCGTTCAACCTCAGCATGAATTGCGTCGCAAACCAGGTACAGGATATCCTCTTTGGAAGTAATGTATTCATACAATGAGCCGATGGAAAACCCTGCTGCACTGGCGATTTGCCTTGTTGTGGTCTTGTGAAAACCATTTTTGATAAACAGCTGAACGGCAGCATCAACGATCTGACGATGCCGCCGGTCGACAAGATCAGGATCTTTAATCTGGGTAGGTATATCTTTGGTTCCGGGCATATGTTTCATCTTAACCGCCATAGGTTATAATTAGTGTCCATCAGGAAGCAGCATCTTTCGGCCCAATACTGCGTTCTCGGATTTTCTCGGTCCTCGACGTATGTGCACTACGCCTGCGGTCGAAAAAATCCTGCGGCCTTGTCTTGAACCAAAATCTACTATTTCTGGATGGACACTAACTAAGGGTGATTAAACTTTTATTTTAATTCTGACTGAGCGCTCGTTCATAATCGATACCATATACTAACTTTTCTTGTCAAGTTTTTTCCTCGAAATAGGCATCTTCAGCAACATTCAACCAGTAACGGAAGTTTTTCCAAAATGCCACCCCGCAACGGATTGTGTGCTCATCAGAAGAAATGAAAACCTTCAATTTGACCGCACAAGAAAGGCATTGACAAGCCCGGCGGTCATGAGTAGAAAAAATGCACTATTCTGACCGAGCGCTCGTTCATAATTATAAGTAAAGTGAAGTGCTATATATATAGAGTTTTCCATAAATAATTTTTGTGGTTTCGTAAAAAGTAAAAAAAATGATTTTCAAACGTTTTAAGTGTTAGGGCTTAAGTTTTAAGTGGTTGTAAAAACAACAAAAAAATACACCCTAACACCTAAAACTTAAAACCTAAGACGTGATGAATTCGACTTTTTGCAAATTCATCAATTTTAACCGCACTGTATTTATGATATAATGTTTTTATTATGGTTATAAAATGTTAAAAAAAGGTGACATTTTAGCTTGTTGAAAATATTACTGCTAGAAATCGATTTGCTTCAAAGAACTAAACTCTAAAAAAGGAGAGTCTATCATGGGCGAAAAACCAATTTTAACGGATAAAAAGGAAATGATCGGCATAATCACCCTGAACCGACCCGAGGCGATGAATACCTTCAATGTTCCCTTTGCCAGAGAATTGAATGATGCACTTAGGGATATGGACCAAGACGATGATGTTCGTGTCGTGGTAATCAATGCTTCGGGCAAACATTTTTCAACAGGAATCGACGTTTCAGGATTTGAGGGGAAAAGCCCCAAGGAACTACGTGAGTTTTTACTATTGATGGATGAGTTTTACCACACCATCCCCAGGATGAAGAAGCCGGTTATTGCCTCAGTCAAGGGGTATGCCCTTGCAAACGGTGCTGGAATAGTCTTTGCATGTGATCTGGCTGTAGCCGCAGATGATTCCAAGTTAGGGACGACTGCAATAAACGTGGGATTAATCTGTTTGGGCCCGGCAGTTCCTTTGGCTCGTTTGGTAGGGCGCAAAAAAGTGCTTGAGATGGTTTTAACAGGAGATATGATCTCTGCTCATGATGCTGAGCGGCTTGGTCTAATAAACAAGATAGTACCCCCTGACGAACTTGAAGCCTCTACCATGGAACTTGCCGCCAAAATTGCTCAAAAAAGTCCCATGGCAGTGCAAATCGGAAAGACCGGTATCTATGGCATGTCAGAAATTCCTTATCATCAAGCCATTGACTATATGGATGAATTGTTTGCTTCGCTTTGCGCTACCGAGGATGCACGGGAAGGATTAGAGGCTTTTATGGGAAAACGGAAACCAATATGGAAGAATCGATAATAAAAAAAGGTGTTGTTATGAATGACGAAGCCCTCTTGGTAGAAAAACAGGATGGTGTGGCGGTGCTCACGCTTAACCGTTCCGAAGTGATGAACTCCTTTAATTTTGCCATGCTTCATGCCCTCAAAAAGCAGATCGACGCCATTAGATTTGATCAAGACATCCGGGTGATAATTATTACAGGATCAGGCCAGAAGGCCTTCTGCGCAGGATCTGATCTCAAAGAACGGGCCGATCTTAATGAGCTTCAGGTAAAAGAGTTCATTTTCACAATTAGAAATCTTTTTACTTCCATCGAATATCTCAATAAGCCTGTGATTGCTGCCATAAACGGTGTTGCCCTTGGTGGTGGAGCAGAACTATGCCTGGCATGCGATATCCGCATTGCTGCCATGAATGCATCCATAGGCCTTACCGAAACCCGTCTTGCCATAATTCCGGGCGGCGGCGGCACCCAGAGACTTCCGAGGCTGATAGGGCGCGGTAAAGCCAAGGAACTTATTTTTACCGGTCGTCGCGTGGATGCTCGGGAAGCTCTGCAAATCGGCCTTGTGAATCAAATCTGCGAGAATGAAAATCTGCATGATGAGTCCCGGAAAATGGCCGCCATGATATGTGAAGCCGGTCCCATCGCCATTGAACAGGCCAAGTACGCCATCAATTACGGTCTTGAGACCGACCTTCACACAGGCCTCGGCATAGAATCAAATGCCTATTGGGTGACAATACCCACCGAGGATCGTCTCGAAGGTCTTGCCGCCTTTCGTGAAAAGCGAAAACCGGTCTATAAAGGCAAGTAGAGGATAAAAGATGACAGATAAAATGGCCGAAAATCGATTATACTGGGAAAATGAAGAAAAAAAACTCGATGAACTCGTTCACCAGGCAATGTGGCCTGGCGGTGAAAAGGCTGTGGACAAACTGGTCAAACAGAACAAAGGTCCGGTCAGGGAACTCATTCAGAAACTGATCGATCCGGGTACCGAGTTCTTTGAACTCAGCCGTATTGCAGGCTTTGGAATGGACTATCCAGGTGTTATGGATGTCCCTTGCGGCGGCCTGGTGACAGGATTGGGAAAAATTAACAACAACTGGACCATGATTTTTGCCAACGACAGCCGTGTCAAGGCCGGCACCTACTTTCCGATTACCCTTAAAAAGCATATGAGAGCCCAGGCCATTGCCGAGCAATGCGGCCTGAACTGTGTCTATGTCGCCGATTCAGGCGGCGCTTTCTTGCCAATGCAGGCCGAAGTTTTTCCCGATGATCAGCATTTCGGATCCATGTTTTACAATATGGCCCGAATGTCGGCCATGGGCCTGAAACAGATTACCTTAAGTACAGGCGGCAACACGGCAGGCGGCGCCTACATCGTATTTATGGCCTGCCAGTCGGTGATGATTGATAAACTGGCCTACTCTTTTCTGGGCGGTCCTCCACTGGTGAAAATGGCAACCGGTGAAGTCATTTCAGCTGAAGATTTGGGCGGGGCCAAAGTGCATACACAGATTTCAGGCGGTGCGGATCATTTATGCGACAATCAGGATGAAGCCATTGCTTGTGTCAGGGAAATTCTTTCCCTTGAACCGCCCCAGAAACTACATCTGCACCGCTATGCAGAAACTTCTCCGCAAGTATCTGGAGAGTCTATTTATGAGAACCTCCCGGCGTCTGTTCACCAGGGGATCAATGTTCGTGCGTTTCTGAAAGCAATAGCGGATGACAGCGCCTTTTCAGAATACAAAGAAAATTATGCGCCCGGACGTGGTGATAATATAGTAACCGGTAAAGTGCGCATAAAAGGTCTGACCGTAGGCGTGGTGGCAGCCAACGCAGTAGGCATCATATTTTTTGAAGCTGCAAGGAAGGCCACTGAATGGATCGTACGCTGCTCACAGGAAAAAATTCCACTCCTTTTTGTACAGAGTTCGCCCGGCTATATGGTGGGATCAGAATCGGAACATATGGGAATCGGAAAATATGGTGCTGATATGGTGAGGGCGGTTTCATGCGCCCAGGTGCCCCGCATACAGCTGGTAATCGGGCCTGATAATGGAGCGGCCAATTACGGGATGTGCGGCAGGGCATACAGGCCTAATTTTCTCTTCGCCACCATGAGAGCACGCACTTCAGTTATGAGCGGGCGGAGTGCGGCCGGGGTTCTGCTTTCAATTGAAGAGCGCAAACGTGCGGCACAGCAGAATCCGATGACCGAGGCCGAAAAAGAGACCTTCAGCCAGGAAATGATCGAAAAATACGATGGAGAAGCGCATCCGTTTTACTGCAGCGCCCGCCTCTTTAATGACAGGGTTCTCAAGTTTTCCGAAATTCGCGACTGGCTTGCCGTGGCCTTTGAGGTGAGCCTGCTGAAACCGATCGGTGAACCTTCTTTTGGTAATTTTCGGTTTTAGTCTTTGAAAATAATGTGTTTTGTTTTTTTAAGACAATCTGCGTGGCAAATAATTTATGAGGAGGAAAATGGCATTATTGACATATCCTAAAAAAGTGGTTTTAGGCGATATAACTGTAAGAGATGGATTTCAGCATGAAGAAAAATTCATTCCCACCGATGCAAAGCTGTGGGTGTCAGAGCAGCTGATTCTTGCGGGATTCAAACATATAGAGGTTACCAATTTTGGAAATCCCAGAGGAATGCCGCAATTTAAAGACGCCGACGAGCTTTTGAAACGTCTGCATGCAAGTAAAAAAGTCGGACATCTTATAAATGATGTGGAGATTACGGCCATAACTATCCGGGAAAGGGCTGTTGAGCGAACCATCCAGACATGTAAAGAAGGGTATGGACCGGACCGGATACTCTTTATGGTCTCAACCAGCGAATCCCATCACAGAACCAATTCCGGGCTTTCCTTGGCGGAATACTGGAAGATGTGTGAAAAATACATACCAATGGCTCACGATGCCGGGATGAAAGTCTGCGGCACGGTAAGCACCATATGGGGTTGCCCCATTGAGGGTCCCACGGAATTGAAAAAAGCCGTTGAATTCACAAAGCAATGGCTCAATATTGGTGCAGACGATATTGAACATGCCGATCATGATGGATCAGCTCCGCCAAACAAAGTGTACGAATATTTTTCCATGATTCTTGATGACGTTCCGGATCCTTCAAAGCACGTGGCTCATTTCCATGTAACTCGTGGCTGGGGTCTTGCCAATGTATTGGCTGCTCTTCAGGCCGGAATTACCCATTTCGAGTCGACATTGGGCGGTATAGGCGGCCAGCCTGCCAACTTCGTTGACGGCATCCCCGTTACCGGCACCGGGGAATACTATTACCAAGATCCCGGCATTGTCGGGCTCGTCTCAACTGAAGATATGGTTGTGATGATGGATGAAATGGGTATTGATACGGGTGTTGATGTGGACAGCGTGCTCAGGATAGGACGTATGCTTGAAAAAATTGTCGGCCGACGCCTCCGTTCCGAATGCGTTCATACAGGGCAAATACAGAAATAGTTGACCGGGCGTGCATTGCAAGCGTCTTGAACGAAAGGAGATAGTCCAAATGACGCTGATAAGATCAAACCAAACGAAAAAACAAGTTATGTTTGGGGTTCCAGTGGATCGTGAAGTGCTGCTGACCAACCACAAAAACGTTCAAAAGAAGAGAACAGCGAAAAGACAGAGGAAGCTGGTTGAAAAAATTACTTTCATTAAGCCGTTTATAAAGGATGATGAACAAGTAC
>JAZFVY010000380.1:0-2270 GCA_036447975.1 Desulfobacterales bacterium | reverse complement strand
GGATGATTACAAGCAACAGATTCCGGATATTGTGGCCGGTTTTCAGGAAGCGGTGGTTGATGTCCTGTCGCATAAGGTTATCAATGCCGCTTTGAAAAAAGGTTGCGATCATATCGCCCTGGTGGGAGGCGTGGCCGCAAACAACCGGTTAAGGGAAAAGGTCAGGCATGATGCCGGATTCAAGGAAATGACTGTTCATATCCCTTCCATTGAGCTTTGCAGTGATAATGCCGCCATGATCGCTGCCATAGGCTACCATTATCTAAACGATGGAACAGTATCTGGCCTTGGTGATGATGTGTTTTCAAGGGCAAGAATTTAGCCCATATTCCTCATGAAAAATGCGGCAGCGTTAAGCTTTCCGCCGGATGCCGAAGTGAATTGTTAAGCTATATAGCTGGTTCTACTCAACAAACTTCACTGCAATTCCCCTTGCCGTAATTACTCCCCAGGAAGTATAATTTTTCGGATCATCTCCCGATTAGTTGTAGCTAATTAAGGAAAGTCAAGTGAATAATCTTCAAGTGAGTCGGTGTGGTTCCAGACATAATTAGCCGGGGTTTTAGGCTTCATTGAAAAAGGTGAATTGGGTACAGCAAAAAAAGACATAGCAAAAATCGAAAGAATGTTAAAAGCGCTGATAAAATCTTTAGACAACAAACACTTGAATCCTTGACCCCTGGAACCCTTGGACCCTCTTCTCCAACTAAATTGGAGAAGAACCTTTTTTATTTATTGAGTATAAGTCTAACCATAAGCTGGCACCCTAATTGATCGTGAACAAAATGGGTAAAATATTTATCATAAGAGTAGATTTTATCTATATCCTTATCTCATTAGATCAATGGGTTGTATGCATCAATTTAGTAGATTTTCTATTAAAACAAGTATTGTCTTTTCAATTTCACTATCCGTTTTACTGATTCCGTCCCTTTTGCCTTTTGCGATTGAGAGCTGCCAAGGGTATTTAATATTTCCACAAATGCATTTTCAATATCGGGCCCCTTGTGGCAGATCAGGGCCATGTCGATATCTGCTAAAAGTATCTGTCGGATAACGGTCTTGATATCATAATGTTTTTTTATTGCACCCATGTCCAGATCGTCGGTCATAATGATGCCTTCAAAGCCCATACTCCTGCGCAGAATATCACCGGTAATTGTGGTCGACAGGCTTGCAGGCCACACGGGGTCAATCTTTTTGTAAAGGATATGAGAAACCATGATTCCGGATACCTCGTGCTTAATGGCAGCCTCAAACGGTACAAGATCCGTTGACTCCATGGCTTTAACGTCAATATCCAGAGCCGGCATCTCGACGTGTGAATCGAGTTTTGTGCGGCCGATTCCCGGAAAGTGTTTGGCAACCGACATAATTTTGCTTTCCTGCAAATGCTCGACAACCGTTACTCCCAGTTCAGATACCCGCATCGGATCATGACCGAAGGCCCTGTCTGACATCACACAATCTACGCCTTTAGGGACAACATCCAGGACAGGCGCCAGGTTCATGTTGATACCAACTTCTTTAAGTTCTGCTGCTGTTACACGGGCAAAGCGGACCGCATCTTCCTTACCTTTCATTTTAGGATTACCTGGAAACCGGGTAAAAGGTTCCCCTAGTCTGGACACCTGCCCCCCTTCCTGGTCTATGGCAATAAAAAGCGGGGGCTGGCCGCATGACCGGGTATAATCCTGAACCGAAAAACACAGCTGTTTAATCTGGTCTCCATTCGACAGGTTTCCGGCAAATAGAATGATTCCTCCGACCTTTAAGGTGTCGATAAGAAACATCAGGTCCTGGTTGAGTTCGGTTCCTTCAAACCCGACCATCAAGAGCTGCCCCGCCAACTGTTCATCTGAAAATGCTGCGATATCCATTTTATTGTGTGAGAAAATTTTATAGATAATCACGAAAACACGAAATATTGAAAGCACGAAATAACATTATACTTTTCGTGTCTTCGTATTTTCGTGCTTTCGTGATAAATGTATTTTTTGCTCCTGGCTTGTCAAGGTTAGGATTTAACGAACAAATACCAGGCCGGCCCAGTCCTTCTCAAATTCTTTCCAGACACATCTAAAGTATTTTTGGGTAAAGATATTCAAAAGGTCTGAAACCTCACCTGTTTTTATGCCCGAAATGATGACCGATCCCCCTTTTTCCGTTACTTCAGTTATGTGAGAACATAGCCGTTTTAAGGTCGGAAACCGCAGGTTGGCGGTGATCAGCGGAAATTTTTGATATATTTTTTCAACTTTCCGGTCTTG
>JAZFVY010000379.1:0-12226 GCA_036447975.1 Desulfobacterales bacterium | reverse complement strand
AAAGGCGGGACGCTTCAATCCTTGACCCCTTGAACCCTCTGGAACCACACCAACTCACTTGAAGATTATTCACTTGACTTGCCTTAATTAGCTACAACTAATCGGGAGATGATCCCAAATTATTTACTTAAATAAAAATAATAGTAAAAACAGCTTGATAAAACCTTATTTAGTTTTAAACGAATTGTTTTGTATAGACTTTCTAATTCTCTCGCGGGCCTCTTGTGGTAGCTTGGTTGAAAGTTCCGTGTCTTTGCCGCGCTCTACGTGCAGGCGGATTGTTTCCCGTAAAAAAAGTAATTGTTTCTTAAATCGAGAACAGAATTTGCACATGAGCAAGTGTATTCTTACACCTATCCGCTGATAAAGAGGCAATTTACGATCCAGAGACTCTGATACCATTCGCGTTACTTCTTTGCATTTGAACATCCAGTGGTTCATCAAGAATCCTCAACAATATCGGGAGCAAACCCGTTTATTTCCAGGCAACGTCTTAAATTCATGCGGGCTCGATAAAGCATTACATAAAGGTTAGTCGCAGAAATGTTCAAGACCTTACAGATTTCTTCGGTACTTTCACCGATCATTTCGCGGAGTATAAATGCACTGGACAGACGGCTGGATAGTTCAGATAAGCAATTATGTAAGGCTTTCATAAACTCCCTTTCCTCGTAAAACTTCTGGGGATCGGCAGTCCATTTGGCCGGCTTTACCTTCCACTGTCCATTTTTATCAAAAACCTCATCCAGAGTCTCCAACTGGTATTCGATATCATCTACCGGTTGTTCTTTGGCCTTTTTGCGATAGTAATCAACGATTTTATGTTTGAGAATTCCGGTAAGCCATGTTCTCTCTGAAGAGCGGCCTTTAAAATTTTTTAAAGAATGGAGCGCTGCCAGAAAGGTCTCCTGGACTATATCTTCAGCTATTGAAGGATCTTGAACTCTGGC
Organism: Desulfobacterales bacterium; assembly: GCA_036447975.1. GTDB lineage: Bacteria > Desulfobacterota > Desulfobacteria > Desulfobacterales > UBA11574 > JAUVVL01. The sequence goes on along the minus strand of JAZFVY010000379.1, from coordinate 11,276 downwards.
GAGTGCAAAGCCGTACAAATAATCTCCATATTGCTCAACCCACTCTTCAGGTTTATAAGTCTTGTGGTCTCCCATTGGTCTCTTTTGGTTTTTTCCTGTTATTCACAGCTTTCGTTGTTTTTTTACATTCCTTTTCCCTGGTCTTCTCTTCAAGTCTTACTTTTCTTCTGACCACAGCCTCTTTATGACGCCTTCTTTCTTCTTTGGTTGTAAGCTGAAGAGGTGGGACTACTCTGGGACGAAAGTCTTTGTCCAACGCAACAAAGGTTAGATATGCCGAAGCAGTGTGCCGAATCTGTCCGGAAATTAGATCTTCGGTTTCAACCCGGACTCCGATTTCCATAGATGTTCTTCCCACCATATTCGGGCTTGCTTTGATTATAAGAAGATTCCCAATAAACACAGGGCTGTAGAAATCCAGCCTATCGATGGAAGCAGTAACAGCATTACAGCCTGCATGACGAATTGCAACTACTCCGGCAGCCTCGTCCATGTGTTTCATGATAACACCTCCATGAACGCTTCCGATGGGATTTGCATCCTGGGGCATCATGACCTGGGACATTATGACCCTGCTGCTTTTAACGCTTTTGGACTTCATGATTATATTCCTGTTATGTCCAGTACGGATTTATCGTATCTTCAAATATGGTTATCGCCGCCTCTGCTCCGTGACCTGCGGCTGTCACTATCTGCTTATAGCCTCCTGACACATCACCGGCTGAATAAATTCCAGGGATATTAGTCCTGTATTGATCATGCTTGATGAAACCCTCTTCTGTAAGCTCAAGCCCTATTTTAAGGGCCAGGCTCACGGCAGGATCATAGCCTATGGCAATAAAGACCGCATTAACGGCAAGGGTTGAAATCTCTTCGGTTTTATTATTGTAAAGCAAAACTTCTTCAACATTATGTTTTCCCTTGATCTCCTGAACTTCTGTGTTGAACAGAATCGGAATATTGTTTTGAATAAGGTTTTTCACCAACACATCCTGTGCCTTCAAGTCGTCTCTCCTATGAACCAATGTTACGTCAACACCGATATTATGCATATGGAGGGCTTCAGTGACAGCGCTATTGCCTCCGCCAACGATTATTGCCTTACGGCCTTTGAAAATTGGACCGTCGCAGGTACTGCAATAACTTACGCCATGTCCTGAAAGGCGTAGCTCTCCAGGGACCTTAAGATTTCTGTAAGTAGCCCCGGTTGCCATCAGAACTGCCCTGGTATGAAACTTTCGCCTGCTGGTATGAACCGTTATGGGATCTCCGGGGTCAATATCCACAACTTCTTCACCAGGAAAAATCTGCACATATTCCAGGGCATGGGTGACCATTATGTCAACAAGAGTCTTCCCACCTATCTGTTTCAGGCCGGGATAATTTTCAACGACAGGAGTAGTTGCCACCTGGCCTCCAAGAACACCTTTTTCCACCACAACCGATTTTAGCCCGCTGCGTGCTGCGTATATCCCTGCACTCAGACCGGCAGGACCCCCGCCTATTATAACAAGGTCCGTTTCAACCTCCTGCTCATCGATTTCGGGTATAAAAACCGTCTGCTGTTCCATTTTGTCCAGTGAAAGCATGAAGAGTTCTTCCGGCTGTGCACCCTGGGCAATCAGGATATCATTAGCATATGTCTGGGGAACAGACTGGGCGGAATATTTGTTGGCAAGCTCGGGATTCGCCTGAATATCTACGATTTCAAGAGAAATCAAATCAGGTTTTTCAACAGCTGCTTTCAGGGTGTTTAGGGCCTGCTGTGGACAATATGGACATGTTGCGCTGACAAAAATTTTAATATTTCTCGGTTGATCTATCTTTTTAATTACCTGGAGAGATTGTTCATTGAGATTGCTTTGCTGAGACCCGATAAGAATGAGAGCTTCCATAAAAATACGTCCTTCTTCACCCAGCGGTGCACCCAGCCAATGGATATTATAATGGTCCGGATCAAAAACAAGGGTCGGCGAATGTTTAACATCCCATTTTGAAGCTAATTCGTGACCCAGATTGAATTCACGCATGACAACCTTATCGGTTATCTGGCGGAAAAAACGGATGGCCTGTCTGGCAGCATCACTGAAAACATCGTTTTTCCCGGGTTGGGCAAACAGAAAAATAGGAATATCGTTTTTTATTCCCCCAAACAGTTTGGCAATTTCCCTCTGGGTCTCCTGTATCTGGATTTCTTCTTCCTGATTCATGTTTTTTACTCCTTTAAAAACTCTAATATTGCAAAATCTTTAAAACCCTTAATTATTATTTGTTTAATCATACACGCGCTTTGTTGTTTATGCAATGTTAGGGTAAAGTTAGAGAGAGACCGGTTTAACGGTTGATGAACGTGGGAACCTATAAACAAGCTAATAATCTCAACAGGTTTAATCTTTAAAAACAAGCTTGCCTCCAAGAAATCCTGCTGTAGTGGCTGCAACAAGCATAACAATGTTAATAAAAAGAAATGACAACTTAAATGATGCCGCTACCTGAGGATCAACGAAGAGCCACACGACTAAAATGATTGCTGTAAAGGCAACAACAGCACCACATACCATTTTTGTTTTAAACAGCGGAGTCAGCTTACCTTCGTATTTTTTCCGCCATTCTATATAACCTGAAAAAAGTACCAAAGGCATTGCAAGGACAACGAAAGCCAGATTGTAAAAAGCAGCCTGACTTAAACCGCTGAAATTGAAAATTGCTGCTAAAAAAATAAAAAAAACGGAAACAGGAAGTACTCCGTTTGGTATGTGAACTGAAACTGGATGGAGATGATGTTTTACCATCAGGTCGAACAACCTGTTATGCTTCAATGAAGGAGTTGACTCCACAGGTTCCAAGTCATCCTCTTTTGTTTTAGATTCTGTCTTTTCTGTTTCTGTTTGAGTCGGCTCTTCATCATCCATTTCAATGAACTTGCTTCCATCGGCTCCGCACACAGGACATTCATCAGGCGGTTCATCACCCTCATGTATATAACCGCATACCGTACATTTCCATTTTTTCATACGACCTCCATTATAACATTAACTCTAAAGCTATAGTTATTTCCCCGGCAAGAATCTTTAAAGTTAATCACGAAGCAATCCCGGTGCGACAGGTACTTAATTCAATCATCACTAATAAATCCAAATCATCTTTTCTCTAGCGGTAAAAAAGTGCACAAATCCGATCCGCAATAGTCGCCAATATATTCGGAGTCAGGGCGATACAGCACCGGTTTGGGAGCCGCCCCCCCAAACTGTTCTTCAATAACATGGGCAACCCAGCCTGAAATTCTGGCAATGGCAAATATCGGCGTAAACTGGTCAGACGGTATCCCCATGTAATAATAAAGAGATGCACTGTAAAAATCCACATTTACATAAATCTCTCTGCCTTTCTTTTGTTTAAAGGCTTCTTTGCCCTTTTGCTCAAGCAGTCTCGACATTTCGTACCATTTGGTTTCACCTATGCGCTCACCCATTGTCTTTGACATGGGCGCAAGGATATGTGCCCTGGGATCATCGGTTTGATAAACCGCATGACCCAGACCCATGATTATTCCGCCGGTATCAAGTAAATTTTTAACATAATCCTCAACCTTATCAACAGAACCGATTTCGAGCAGCATCTCCATAACACGCGTATTTGCTCCTCCATGCAGTTCACCGGACAAGGAACCAACGCCCCCAGCGACAGACGCGTACATGTGAGCTCTTGTTGAAGCCACTTCCCGGGCTGCAAACGTAGAAGCATTAAATGAATGTTCAGCATGTAGCACCAGACAGGCATCAAAAAAACCGGATAGCTCATCATCAGGGACTGTTCCCTTGAGCATATATAGAAAGTTGGTCGCATGTCCCAGGTCGGGATTTGGCTCCACCGGTTTTTTATTATTCCGGATACGATCCCATGCCGCCACAATTGTCGGAAATTTTGCTATAAGCTTTATGGCCATACGATTCGAGGCTTCAAGGGACTGTTCTCTTGTATCAGGATCATGATGCGCCAGCATTGGAACCGCCGACTGGAGAATATCCATGGGGAGAGCATCTTTAGGCCGTGTTTCAAGTGCTTCAATCAACTCAGGAGGAATCTGCCTTTCCGCGACTAGCTGATCCTTGAAATTTTCAAGTTCATCTTTTCGGGGCAACTTTTCATAAAGAAGAAGATAAACCAGTTCTTCAAATGAAATTTTACCGGCAAGATCTTTTGCAAGATATCCTCTGTAAACTAGTTTACCCACAGCACCGTCTACATCACTAATTCTGGTAGTGGCAACCTTAAAACCACGAAGTCCTGTATTTAGAATAGGTCTACATTCTTCCATTTTAAACCTCCTTTTTTTATTATCCAAGCAAGAAATGTTTTTCCAAAAATAATAATCAAGATTCGTGCCAAACGTTGAGAAAATACGAATAATAAACTGAATGTTAACAGGCTGAGAAGTAATACTGGAAACGATATTATAACAGCAGGTTAAGATAAGCCCGAGTTGCCGTTATGTTTCTTTATGGAATCCACCCATAAGATATGAGCATGTTGCAAATTTGAGAATGTCTCATATTTGGTGAATGATACATATCTGTATCATGAAACACAAAAACTCAACCTGAAATCTCCTCTTTCCAATTCATGACGAACTCATAAAAAGTCAAAATTGCGATGGCAAAGTAAAAAGCTCCAAATTCAAGGCGTGCGAATTTCGTGTCATGAGGCGTACATTAGCGTACGCCGCAATGGCAACGAAATGAAGCGCAACGCAGAAGTTGGACTTTTTACGAAGCCATCAATTCATACTCCCTATTTATTCCTCCCTTTAATGCCACAAAGTTTTTATTTTATTTGAATGCAGGCACATTGAGGTATATATATTTAAGGTTCTTCTCCAATTTAGTTGGAGAAGAGGGTCCAAGGATTCCAGGGGTCAAGGATTCAAGGGTTTGTAATTCTTTAGCATTTCACTCGAACCCTTGGATCCTTGACCCCTTGAACCCTCTGGAACCACACCTACTCACTTAAAGATTATTCACTTGACTTGCCTTAATTAGCTACAACTGATCGGGAGATGATCCATATAAAATAATCTTGACAAAATATTATATCGTTATTATTCTATAGTAGATTAGTATAGAATGTTTTATTATATAAACATGGGCTACAAATTGTGAGGGGAGCAGCAAATGAAATTTGTAGAGAATTTTACAGCAGATGATACATTAGATCTTGTATGTCGCATGTGTCCACTTCATCTCCTAGAACCTGGTGAAAAACTCAAATGTCTGAAAAAAGGACAGGTCTTAGAGGTTTTGACTGACTATGACGGGGCTCTGGAGGATATCCCTGAATGGTGTGAAAAGTGTGGTCAGGAATTCATGGGGATGGAAGAGGAAGAAGATTGTTACAAATTATACATACGCAAAACAAAATAGGAGTGTCTTATGAATAGTGTTTATATGGATCATGCATCAGCGACACCTGTGAGAGAACCGGTTATTGAAGCCATGATGCCTTATTTTGACCAACATTTTGGCAACCCATCTACTGTCTATGACATGGGCTCAAAAATCAAGTATGTTATAGAAGAGCAAAGAGAAAAGGTAGCCAAACTGATAGGTTCCAAAACGGAGCAAATCATATTCACTTCATCAGGTGCTGAAGCAAACAATCTTGCAATTAAGGGTGTAGTTTTTGCCAGGCAGAAAAAAGGGAGTCACATTATTATCTCTGCCGTTGAACATCATTCTGCTCTTAATTCCGCGAGATTTTTTGAGCGTATGGATTTTGAGGTTACTTTACTTCCCGTTGATAAATACGGACTAGTAGACCCGGAACGTCTGCTTGATGCCATCAGGCCCGAGACAGTCCTTGCGACAATCATGCACGGAAACAATGAGATTGGTACAATCGAACCTATATCAGAACTTTCCACAATCTGTAGGGAAAAAGGAATTCTTTTTCATACGGATGCTGTTGCAACAGTCGGCAATATTCCGGTCGATGTTAATGAACTGGGTGTGGACATGTTGAGCCTCTCCGGCATCTCGCTTGGAGCGCCCAAAGGGATTGGAGCGCTTTATTTTAGAGAAAAACTAAGACTTATGCCATTAATTCATGGAGGCATCCAGGAACGTGGCAGGAGAGGTGGGACAGAGAACGTACCGGCTATAGTCGGGCTTGGCAAGGCATCAGAGATAGCATCAGAAGAATTAACCGATAGAATAAATCATGTGCAAGAATTGAGGAACATACTTGTAGCAGGTATCCATGAGCGAATTAATAAAATAAAATTTACAGGCCATCCCGAAAAAAGACTTCCCGGCCATGCAAGCTTTTGCATAGAAGCCATTGAAGGGGAAGCTTTAATCTTCATGCTTAACCAGGAGGGCATTTATGCAAATACTGGTTCTGCTTGTGCTTCAAAGGCTCTTAAGACCTCTCCTGTTCTTGTTGCTATCGGAATGCCGCCTGATCTGGCTCAAGGATCCATTGTATTAACCCTTAACAGTAGCAATACGTTTGAAGAGGTTGAATATGTGTTGAAGAAACTACCTTTCGCTGTAGATAGGCTTCGGTCATTCTCTCCGGTTTGGAGGAAAAAGACAGCTGCTTAATGGAGAAATCCTCAAATGAATCTATCAACTAGAAGTCGTTACGGAACCAGAATGATGCTGGACCTTGCACAACGCTTTGATGAAGGCCCCGTAAAAATAAGAGATATAGCAAAACGTCAGGAAATTTCTGTTAAATATCTTGAACAGCTAATCATCCCTCTAAAGAAAGCCAATTTCATCAAAAGTATCCGTGGACCAAAAGGAGGGCATCTGCTGGGAAAGCCACCTGAAAATATTACAATTGGGGATATCGTAAATGTGCTTGAAGGAGGTATTAATTTTGCCAGTTGTATTGAAAGTTCTGATGAATGCAATAGATCCAGCCACTGCTTGACAAAAGGCATCTGGCAAGAAATATCACAAACTATGCAGGATAAGCTTAATTCAATAACTTTATTAAACGCGATTGAGAGACACAAAACAGCTTAAATTTTGTTTTAGGAGAGTAAGAATGTATACAGAAAAAGTGATGGATCATTTCCTTAACCCGAGAAATGCGGGCGCAATAGAGGATGCCGATGGAATCGGAGAAGTCGGCAATCCGACATGCGGGGATATGATGACCTTCTATATTAAGGTAAAGGATGATAAGATTGCTGATGTAAAATTCAAAACATTCGGTTGTGTTGCAGCCATCGCAGTATCCAGCAAAGTCAGTGAAATGACCATGGGTAAAACTATTGAGGAGGCCAAAAACATAACGAAAAAGACTGCCGCAGAGGCCCTTGACGGACTTCCAAAGGAAAAGATGCATTGTTCCAACCTTGGAGCTGAAGCGCTTACTGAGGCTATTAAAGATTATGAGGGGAAAAAATCTGGAAAGCCAAAATCAGCTGTTAAAGCTGCAAAACGGGAAAAATCAAAAGAACATAATAAATGTGGCCGATGCAATACTCAAAATCCTGTTACTGCAAAGTTTTGTATGAACTGCGGAGATGAGTTTAAGAATTAATGAATATGCCATCATTTGTTTAAGGAGGTGATGACTGTGAAGCGATTTATGACGCCTAGAGTTGCTCATTGCAGCGACGGCTGCCATCTTTAGTCCCGGGCAAGACGTTAAACTGCCCTTTATTTATACATATATATGCTCTCTGCAAAGCAGTTTTTACTCTCGAATTGCAGATACAATCCTCTTTCGCCTTAAGCCGTTTCGCCTCGTTCACAAGGTGGTCCGTAGTAAATTTCGTCTTGACGGGGTCTCCCACTTGGCATAAAGCTTGCTGTACATACTTTCAAACTTTCCAATTGTAGCACCATCTGTTTGGAGATACGTTTAAATATGTCTTTAAATTTTGAACCGATAAATCTGCACAAACAATACGAATATTTGGAGCATTTTGATAGATGTTCACAAAAGGCTTCAGATTGCAGTGTTGTGAATCTGTGGGGATGGGCCGAGGAATATGGTCTTTGCTGGGCATGGTCAGATAAACTTGTCTGGATAAAGCAGACCGTTCCAGAAGAATTGTACTGGGCTCCTGTGGGCTTATGGGAGGGAGTTGACTGGAAGAAGCTCTTTAATGATAATTTTAACAGGCGGACCATATTCTCACGTATTCCCGAAAACCTAATCCAGTTATGGAGAGACAGTTTTCATGATCTTATTACTATTGAGGAATCAAGAGACCACTGGGATTATATCTACTCTGTTCCTGAACTCATTGAGCTCAAAGGTAAACGGTTTCATAAAAAAAAGAACCTTGTGAATCAATTCAGGAAAAAATATGACTTTGAATATGTTTCTTTTGGATCAGATATGATCGATCAAGCTATGGGGATGCAGGAAGACTGGTGTGCCTGGCGAGACTGTGAGTCGTCTGATGCGCTGTCTGCTGAAAATCGAGCGATTCCAAAAATTTTAAGCAGCTGGAAAAAAGTACAAGGCCTCACAGGGGGTGCAATCCTAGTAGATCAAAAAATGGTAGCTTACACAATCGCAGAAAGCCTCGCAGAAGATACACTTGTGATACATTTTGAAAAAGGCAACCATGAATATAAAGGGGTTTATCAGGCTATCAATCAGATGTTCCTTGAGCATTCAGAAAAAAATTTCGAATTTGTAAATCGTGAACAGGACCTTGGTGACGAGGGACTTCGCACGGCAAAATTATCGTACAATCCAGTGGACTTTATCAAAAAATATCGTGTCACCTTTAAATAAGCCTTTAAAAAATGAGTAAGGAATGCCGTTATCTGATGAAACCATAACCGAACATCTGGTTATTGAATCGATTGTGTTTATAAGCAAACGGTTAGGACAGCTTCTTTGTGAAGCCTTGATTACATAATATTAATGATCTTTTAATATGTCTTTTTTTCAAAAAGTTTAATAATAATTCACGAAAACACGAAATGTTAAACGACCTAAATAACATATAAAGTCGTGCTTTCGGACAAATTAATTTCCGGCCTGTCCGGGTTAGGTTTGATAACATGAAGATAGTAGTTGATCCAAAAAAATGTCGCACCTCAGGAGAGTGCATGCTGATCTGCCCCGAGAATGCCATTTCCATAATAGATGGCTTAGCCACAATTGATGAGTCCAAATGCGACCTGGATGGGATATGCATTCCTGCCTGTCCTCATGGAGCCATCAACTACTCGGAGGAAGAGTAGATAAACCTGTCGCCAACTTGTTTTTCGAGGCCTTACTGGGCTTTTGAGTTCGAGACCTTTGAAAAATGCTCAATTTTGTTCAAGTTCAAGGAAGGCGAAAATTTTAACCACAGGAATACATATAGTATTTTGAGGATTAAAATTTGAGCCTGACACAGAAATTGGGCAAAAGAGGGCGTTTTGCAAAGGTCTCGGTTCATGGAGCCCCCCCTTTGCTGCACCCATTGAATGTAAAACACCGGCATGGATTTTACGTGTCCATAAATTTTTCACACCAGCCTTGTCTTAATTCATTTCAAATCCTCTGTTTATTATACTCCCCATGCTAAAGCGCGAACGAAAATAATAATTTTTCTAAAAAAGTTGACAGTGCCACATTGTGGCATTAATGTTGTGTAGAGCTATATTGTGCTTCTATATGTTAAATATGAGCATTTTATAATTAAAGAAAATTTCATTTTTTTGTTCATATATAAAAGTTCATGAAGTAAACTTAAGAGGTATACCATGGATCAAAACCAAAAGCCTATTTACACCAAAGGTTTTAGAAATGCTCTTTGCCCTTATTATAGATATTGTCTGGATCATGCCGTCAAAAATCACTGGGAATATTGGGCATGCTTGAATTGTAAACATAAACGTAACGAAAAAATGGTTACAGACATTCTGGTTTCGTCTGCAAGCTGCGACCTGGTTTATCCGCTTTCACCGGCGTTTTATAAAAAAGTAAGAAAATCTTCATTATAACCGATGGCTTATCTTTTAATAGAGTTAACTAAAATTGTAGCCGGCCGTTTTTAGGAATATTTTATAAAGGAGTGATAAAATGGCACATTTAATAGGCTTGGTTGTTAGCATAAAAAATGGATGGGCTAAGGTAGTTACTGAAAAAAAGAATGCGTGTAGTAGTTGTGGAGCTTCACATAGTTGTCACTCAAGCCTCTCAAGCTAAAAGATAGTAACCAAGGTTTTAAACACGGCTAATGCAAGAGAGGGTGATCTGGTTTCCATAAATCTTAGTATGGGGAAAGTGCTTAAAAATGCCGCCCTCATTTATTTGATACCCATAGCAGGCCTTTTGTCAGGAGCAATACTAGGTGCGGGTTTAAATGTAAAGTTGGCCATCAGTGAAACAAGTGCAGCCATTCTAATTAGCCTTGCTGGTCTTTGCCTTGGGTTTTGTATAACCATTTTAATTTCGAGATTCATGTCGGCAAAAAACCGAAATGCTCCAATAATAACCCATATTATAAAACAAGGAAAGGAGCATTCCCCATCTTCATTATCTATTTATCAGAATTACAACATGAAGGCGTGCCTGGAATGTGACTAGCGTGAAGTTTATCATATTTTAGTATCTAACAGAGGAGAGACACGATGACATTAGAAGAGGCAATTAAGACAGCCCTTGATTATGAAACCAGAATACGTGACATCTATAGGGAGGCTGCCAAAAAAATATCAGATCCGAGAGGAAAGAAAATTTTACAATTGCTTGGTGACGATGAGCAACTCCATATCGAATACCTGCTTGACAGACTCGAATTATGGGGAAAAACGGGAAAATTGTCTGACAAAAAACTGGAATCATCAATTCCTTCAATTGAAACCATCCAAAAGGGAGTGGAAAAAATAAAGTCCCACATGTCACAAAAAAATCGAAGAGGTGAGATAGAAATTCTAAGCAAGGCACTTAAAGCGGAAGTTGAAACAAGCAATTTTTATGAGAGAATGGTTAATGAGTTGTCAGATGAAGGTCAACGAATGTTTGCTCGCTTTCTTGAGATAGAAGAAAATCACATTTCTGCAGTTCAGTTTGAATTGGACTATATAACCAAGACCGGCTACTGGTTTGATTTCAAAGAGTTTGATATGGAAGAATTATAATCGATAAACAACGGAAATAAAAAATGATTTTAAAATATATTTTAGTTTTATGCGTTTTTCTATACTTGCTTTTGCTGTCCATAAGTTCATTTGCTCAGAACAATCTTGCTAAAGCTACTTTTGCGGGAGGATGCTTTTGGTGTATGGAATCTCCTTTTGAGAAAATGG
>JAZFVY010000378.1:0-3999 GCA_036447975.1 Desulfobacterales bacterium | reverse complement strand
TCAAAAACAATCTAAGTGCCCATGGCGGTGTTGCGAAACGGTTCAAAATGCTCACATACTACGTGTATGCTCCGCTTTTTCACCGTTTCGCGCCTTGCCCTGAACCCTAATCTTATTTTTGAGATAGGTTCTATTAACCTTTTATATCATTGATCCTGTCGGAGAGCTTAGGAATAAAATCGATCATGTCATCCACAACCCCAACATCCGCGACCTGAAAAATTGGTGCTTTAGGGTTCTTATTTACCGCTACGATAAAGGGAGCACCCTTGATGCCTCCCAGGTGCTGGAATGTTCCGCTGATACCCAGAGCCATGTAAACTTTCGGTTTTACCGTTTGGCCTGAAGTTCCGACCTGGCGGGATTTCTCCAGCCATTTTGCATCCACAATCGGCCGGGAGCATGAAACATCTCCGCCCATGGCTTCCGCCAGTTCAAAAATAATTTCCAGATTCTCCTCATCTTCGATTCCCCTGCCCACCGAGATAAGTATGTCAGACTTGGTAATATCGACATCTCCGATTTCGGCTTCAACAACTTCCAGATAACGGCGGGCGCTTCCCGGAAGATCACCTTCCATGGCTTCGGCAGTTTTGTCAACGACCTGGCCGTTTGCGCTTTTACTTTCGTCTGGCTTGAAAGAGCCCGGACGGACTGTAATTACGGCTCCTTCGGAAATATCGCAAAGGACATGTGTACTGACCTGTCCGCTGTATTCCTCGCGAACAACTTTTAGTATGCCATCCTCAATACCTTCAAAGTCTACAGCATCCGGAAGATAAGCAGCATCAAGCTTTACGGAGAGACCCGGCGCAAGATCCATTCCAAAATGTTCATGTGGAACCAGAACAATTCCGTCCTTTGGCAGAATACGCACCAGCATGCCCCGGAGAACCTCTGCGTTTACATGTGCAAGAGCTTCGTCATCGATTTTCCAGACCTCGGCAAATGAAGAGGCAACTTCATTGCATGCCGCATCAAGCTCAGCAACGGCGCCTGCAACAACTGCGGTAATCGAAGCATCAGGATCCAATTTTTCGGCCGCTGCAACCAACTCAAGGGCTGTGTCGTCGGTAACACCATCCTTGTGAATAATATACGCAAAAACCTGTCGGGCCATTATTTTATCCCTCCTTTGGATTTTAGCAGTTCAATCAGTTTATCGATTATTTCATCGGTGTTTCCTTCAAGAATCTCGGCACCTTCACCCAGATCAGGCACAAAGTAATCCTGGAGTTTTATATTTGCGCCGGATTCACCAACAGATTGAGGGTCAATTCCGAGATCTTCGGCACCGAAAACAGGAATTTCCAGCGACGCAACTTTCCTGATTCCTCGAATACCCACGTAGCGTGGCTCGTTAATACCGGTCTGAATCGAAAGGACACATGGAAGATCGATTTCGTTCATTTCCTGGTTTCCACCTGCGATTTCACGGCCAACTTTGATTTTATTGTCATCCACAACTTCAAGAAAATTTACAAGAGAAGCATAGGGCCAATCCAGCATCGCTGCCAGCATGCCGCCCACCTGGCCGGCCCCGTCATCTGCCTGGGCGCCCGTTAAAATAAGATCGTAATTTCCTTTTTCAACTTCGGCTCTTAAAATACTTGCAATCCCTTTTCCATCAGATCCTTCAAAAGCATCATCCGAGAGCAGGATGCCTTTATCAGCGCCCATGGCCATTTCTCTTCGCAGCACTTCTTCGTCTTCTTCATCACCAACAGAAACAACGGTAACGCTGCCGCCAACTTTGTCTCGAATCTGGATAGCCTCTTCGACCGCATAATTATCCCACTCGTTGACGGAGTATACAAGGTCGTCCCGCTCGATGTCCGTCCCATCACTGTTGACTTCTATTTCATTTTCAGAGGTATCAGGGACCCTTTTAATGCATACCAAAATTTCCATATTTTTCCTCCAAGATAGTTGGTTATTGAACTGACGTGTTTCAATCTTCAATTATATGACGATCAATCAGTTCCACAAGATCAATGGCCTCCATTGCTCCTTCCAGGCCGCTGGTCTTGATTGCATCTTCAATATTGACCATACAGAACGGACAGGCCGTAACAATCACATCCGCACCGGCTTTTTTCGCCATCTCAACCCTTATTTGCCCCATCCTTTTCTCCTCAATGGGTTCATAAAAAAGCATCAGGCCGCCACCGCCGCAGCAGAACGAGCGGTCCTTGCAATTGGCCGCCATCTCAACCCTTTTAATCCCTGCAATGGCATCAATAGCCTCTCTGGGATCTTCGTAGATGTTATTGTGTCGGCCAAGATAGCATGGATCATGATAGGTATAAATCTTACTTTGATCTTCAGCCCCCATTAACCGGATTTTCCCGGATTTAATGCTTTTTGTTATGGTCTGGCTGATATGTTCCACCGGCGGAAGATCTTTGTAGTCATTTTTCAATGCATTAAAGGCGTGCGGGTCTGCTGTGACAATATTTTTAACGCCTGAGTTGATGATTTCATCCGTATTTCTGTCCCTTAAATCCTGGAAAAGCATCTCCTCGCCGAATCGTTTTACTTCATGGCCGCTGTCCCTTTCGGCCGGCCCCAATATACCGAAATCGATACCGGAGGCAGCAAGGACCCTGACCGCAGCCCTTCCTATTTCCTGTATCCTGTCATCATATGATGTAATGCTGTCGGCAAAGTAGAGTGTATCAGCGGTCTCTTTTTTATTCAGAATCCTTACATTAAAGTCTTCAGGCAGATCAAATGTCCAGTCCGCGCGTTTTTTCTCCATCTTGCCATAGGGATTTCCGCGTTTTTCAAGCGCACTCAGCGGCTTTTGCAAAGATTGCGGCACCATACCGTCATCAACCATACCCCTTCTGACATCAACAATCTTGTCGATATACTCGATTAAGAGCGGACACTCTTCTTCGCAGGCTCCGCAGGTCGTACACGACCAGATTTCATCTTCTTCGAGCACATTGCCGATCAATTTCTTCCCTTTGCTCGCGCTGCCGTACAGAGGGTAATTCCCAAAAGAATAGTCACGACATTTAATGGATATAAATCTGGGAGAAAGCGGCCGGCCCACGGCATTGGCAGGACAATTATCAGAACACCTCCCGCAATCCGCACAGGAATAAAAATCGAGCATATGTTTCCAGGTAAAGTCCTCGAACTTCTTAGCGCCGAAAGACTCAAGTTCGTCAAGGTCTTCATCCTTCACACCCCACTGAACCGGCTTTATAGACCCTTTATCCAGTTTCATAAAGAATACATTCGGCAAGGATGTAATAACATGAAAATGTTTCCCCAGCGGTAAAAAACAGAGAAAGAAGAAGAATATCAGTTCATGTGAAAAATATGCACCCAGATGTATAATCTGAAGCTTATTAAGTGTTGTGGCAGTTAAAAAATTGGCGGCAATCCAGGACCCGGTCCCTGGGACCAGAATTTGTGTTTTTAGTCCTTTTTGAATCAGGGCCGCGGCCTGGCTTCCTTCAAAAACCATATCACATGTCACAAGACCTGTAATCAATAACAACACGAATATAGCTTCCCAGGTATGATCTTTGCCGTATTTGGGCGGCACAGCATATCGTTCCGGTATAAATATCCCTCGCCGGACCATAGCAACCAGACATGCTGCCAGAACAAATGTTGCGGCAACATCCTTGAGAACAGCGTAAAAATGCCCGGTCATGCCCCCCAGGCCTGGCAATACATAACCATCTGAAATTCCGAGTAAAATAAGTGTAATTGATCGCAAAGACAGTATTATAAAACCTGCAAAAATAATGATATGAATTATTCCGGCAAACATGTACCTTGGTTGCCGGTATTGAGCGATGGCATACTTGAGCATGTTAAAAAAACGAACAGTTAAACGATCAAGCCTTGGATCAGGAGAAGCTTTAATTAGAGGCTTAAGCCGAATCACAATAATGTATGTAAAAAATCCAGCACCAATAAGTGGAATCAATAGAGAAAAAAATACCGCAGGAATACCTATAATTGTTGCCTTGGCAG
>JAZFVY010000377.1:0-3777 GCA_036447975.1 Desulfobacterales bacterium | reverse complement strand
AAATAATAAGTAATCCGGTTTAAGGCCATAAAGAGGAGGCTTTCATGGATGTAGTGCTACTTTCACGGTTGCAATTTGCGGCTGCTACCATGTTTCATTTTTTATTTGTCCCTTTGACACTCGGTCTCTCTGTCCTTGTGGCCATCATGGAGACAAAGTATGTCAAAACTGGAGATGAAATCTATCTCCGGATGACAAAATTCTGGGGCAAGATATTTCTTATCAACTTTGCCCTTGGGGTTGTCACTGGAATTACCCTTGAATTTCAATTCGGAACCAACTGGTCACGGTATTCAGAATATGTGGGCGATATTTTCGGCTCGCTTCTTGCCATAGAAGCCACTGTGGCCTTTTTTCTAGAATCGATTCTCGTCGGTGTCTGGATATTCGGGTGGAGAAAACTATCTAAAAAGGCCCATGCCACTGTCATGTGGTTGATTGCAGCGGCAGGGAACATGTCTGCCATCTGGATTCTTGCTGCAAACGGCTGGATGCAGCATCCAGTCGGTTATACCATCAGGAACGGCAGGGCCGAACTTACTGATTTCACGGCTGTTTTGTTTAACAAATTTGCCATTCTTGAGTTTTTTCACACTGTCCCGGCAGCATTTATTTTAAGCGCCTTCTTTGTCATGGGCGTCAGTGCCTATCATCTTTTAAAAAAGCAAAACATCGATTTTTTTACAAAATCGTTCCGTATGGCCCTTGTTTTCGGGCTGATTTTTTCCATTTTTATCGTTATTGAAGGGGATATGCATGCGGTTCACGTGACCGAGACTCAGCCTGCCAAGCTGGCAGCCATGGAGGCTCACTGGGAAACAACCACCAGAGCTCCTCTTCATCTTTTTGCCATTCCGGATGAGAAAAATGAGAAAAATAGTGTTGAAATCGGTTCCATACCCGGCCTTCTGAGTTTTTTGGGCTATCATGACTTTAACGCAGAGGTGAAAGGGCTCAAGGATTTCCCCAAAGATGAAAGGCCTCCAGTTTTGATCTCTCTTTTTTCTTTCAGAACCATGGTAGCGCTGGGTACCCTGTTTCCTCTTTTGACCATTATCGGCTGGTTTAAAAGAAACCGCCTGGTTGAAAGTCCGGGTTATCTGAAGGTGATGCTCTTTGCTATTCCATTGCCCTACATTGCCATAGAGCTGGGGTGGGTTCTTGCTGAAGTGGGTCGACAGCCCTGGATAGTTTATGGATTGATGAAGACTTCGGATGCGGTATCTCCTGTGGCGGGCTCTCAGGTGCTGATATCCTTAATCGCTTTTATCCTGGTTTACGGGCTTCTGGGCGCAGTCGGTTTCTATCTGATCGCTAAAACAGCCAAAGAAGGCCCTGCACCCGCACCCGATTGATTATTATATCTGACATTTTAAATTGTTTGATTTCTTGTTTTGAATATTCGAACATTTGTATTTTAGAGTTGTTTCGAGTTTCGAATTTCGTGCTTAGTATTTCCGGTTTATCCGGGCAAGGGGGGTAAAAATGGTTTTACAGACAATATGGTTTTTTTTATGGGGTCTGTTGTGGGCGGTCTTTTTCATGACGGACGGATTTGACTTCGGGATAGGAACACTTTATCCGTTCCTGGGTAAGAGTGATGTAGACAAGCGGATCATGATCAATTCTGTAGGACCGCTCTGGGACGGCAACGAGGTCTGGCTGATTACGGCCGGCGGCGTTACCTTTGCAGCTTTTCCCAAAGTATATGCCGTGATGTTTTCGTCCCTGTACTCGGCGTTGATGCTTATCCTATTTGCCTTGATTTTGCGTGGCGTCTCTTTTGAATTCCGTGGCAAAGTGGATGATCCTCGCTGGCGAAAAATATGGGATACATGCATTTTTATCGGAAGTTTCACACCGGCCCTTCTTTTTGGCGTGGTCTTTGCAAATATTTTCCAGGGAATCCCCATTGATAAAAACGGTCTGTACCAGGGCACATTCTTTACGCTTTTAAATCCATATGGACTTCTGGGCGGCGCACTTTTTGTGGTTCTTTTCCTTGTGCACGGCGTATTATGGCTGGCAATCAAAACAAAGGGCGATATTCATGAAAGGGCTTCAGCCTTAGCCAACAAACTATGGGCGGTTGAAGTAGGTGTGGCAGTAATATTTCTAATCTGGAGCAAATTCTCCACTAGACTCTATGATAATTATCTGGCCCATCCCGCCTTTTTTCTGATTATACTGATAACTGTACTTGCCCTGTTTGGTATAAAATTTTTCCTTGTAAAAAAGGCTTTTTTCAAAGCCTGGTTTTCCTCTGCGCTCACAATTGTCGGAGTGACATTTTTCGGTGTGATCGGGCTCTATCCCAACCTGTTTCCGTCTAGCATTAATCCGCAATTCAGCCTTACGGCCCATAATGCGTCTTCAAGTCCTCTCACCTTGAAAATTATGCTGATTGTGGAAATAATATTCATTCCCATAGTGATCGGATATCAAATATGGGCCTATAACCTGTTTAAAGGGAAGGTGACAAAAGAAGATCTTGCCTATGAAGAAGCATATTAGCAAAAATCCATTCACCACGAAGCACACTAAGAAATACTAACTTGTCCGGGTTAGAGGCTTAAACGAAAAGATCATAGAAGATATTATGAAATCAAAAGCAATCGTATTGGTTATCATTTTTGGAATGGTATTTACCGCTGCCATGGCTTCTGAAGTCCAGAATAAAGGTGCTGAGAAGATTAGACTTGATGGCGGCAAAAAGGGAAATATTGTTTTCCCTCACCGGAATCATCAGGACACTTTAGTTGACTGCAAAATCTGCCATGATATTTTTCCGCAAAAGCCGGGAATAATAAAGGACTTAAAAGATAAGGGGCAACTTAAGAAGAAGCAGGTCATGAACCATTGCAGGGGATGTCACCGCAAACTGGTCAAAGCTGGGAAAAAGGCCGGTCCCACATCATGTAAAAAATGCCATGTGAAATAAGGACATTATTATTATGTTAGTGCTCGGTTTGCAGGGAAGCCCCAGAAAGAGGGGTAACACTAGTTTTTTACTTTCGACTTTTATGAACGAGGTTGAAAAATTGGGAGCCCGGACACATGTCATTGAAGTGTCGAAAAAGAATATTACTCCGTGCATAGGATGTGCTTTTTGTGAAAAGAACGGTTACTGCGTCAACCAAGATGATGATATGAAGCCTGAAATCTACCCTTTGCTTCGTGAGGCGGATGTAATCGTGCTAGCTTCTCCTATATACTTTTACAATGTTACCGCACAGCTCAAGGCCCTTATCGATAGAAGCCAGGCGCTCTGGTCCCGGAAATATAAAATGAAGCTTACCGATCCGGCAAGAAATTACAGGCGCGGATTTCTCCTCTCCTTGGGGGCCACCAAAGGGCAAAACCTTTTCGAAGGCGTACACCTTACTGCCCATTACTTTTTCGATGCTGTTGCAGCCAGTTATGAAGGAAGCCTTACTTACAGGCGAATCGAATACCCGGGAGATATGGAGAAGCATGCAACGGTCATGGGAGATGTAACAGAAGCGGTTAATGGTCTCTTATCTCCGCTGCTAGGAAGAAAAAAGATCCTGTTTGCATGCCGTGAGAATGCCTGCCGCAGCCAGATGGCCGGTGCATTTGCCCAGCACCGTGCAGGGGATAAAATTGAAGTCTCATGCGCGGGCAGCGAACCTGCAAAAGAAATAAACCCCGATATGATAGAAGTAATGCAGGAAAAGGGGATTGACATGGCATTTCGCAGAACTCGATCCCTAAATGAGGCTATTGCGGAGTCAGAACCGGATATTATTGTTACCA
>JAZFVY010000376.1:0-2064 GCA_036447975.1 Desulfobacterales bacterium | reverse complement strand
AAAGCACACCTCAATGATAAAAGGGGGTTGGCTTGCACAGGCGGCTTACCCTGCTGAACTTGTATCCCTTATTCTTTCAGATGTGATTGGGGATGATCTTGACATTATTGCATCAGGGCCCACTGTACCGGATTCAAACACTTTTCAGGATTGCGTTCAAATTATAAAAAAATACAACATCCAAAAGAAAATACCCAAAACTATTGCAAATCATATTGAGGCCGGCGTTTTAGGCAAAGTTCCGGAAACCCCAAAACCCGGCGACCCTGCTTTCGACAAAACACATAATCTGATTATAGGAAGTAACATTGAAGCTGTAATTGCTGCAAAGCGAAAAGCCGAAAGTATAGGATACAATACTCTTATTCTCTCTTCCATGATAGAAGGCGAAACGAGACACGTTGCCCAAGTTCATACAGCCATAGCAAAAGAGATAATTAAAACCGGCAATCCTCTTCCCATTCCGGCATGTATCCTTTCGGGTGGAGAAACCACGGTAACTATTAAAGGAAAGGGGCTTGGTGGACGTAACCAGGAATTTTCACTTGCGGCGGCAATTGAAATTGCCGGTGAGAAAAGTATCGTTGTCCTCAGTGGTGGTACTGATGGTACAGATGGTCCTACAAACGCTGCAGGGGCAATTGCCGATACCAACACCATAAAAAGAGCTCAAGCATTGGGTTTAGACCCCAACCATTTTCTTTTAAATAACAACTCTTATAAATTTTTTGAAAAACTGGGCGACCTGTTAATAACCGGTCCTACAAATACAAATGTAATGGATTTGAGGATTATACTTGTAGGTTGATGCTATCTAGTGCCTGAACGAAAACCCCCGTTCAGGCAAAAATCCGAATATCGAAACTCGAAACTCGAAACAATATCGAATATCAAATTTTTCAATGTTCAAAACAAAAGCCTCGGTATTCAGTTGTTTAGAGCATTTGAACATTCGAATTTAGAATTTGTTTCGGATTTCGTAATTCGGATTTCGAATTTCAAAATTCAAAAATTGAGGGTTTTCGTTCAGGCACTATTTATGGCCGTGAAAAGTTCTGTGGATCATTTATAAAGCAGTGTGTAAGCAGCAAGGTACTTGACAGACAATTACAGGAATTGATAATATATTATTAAAAATATCAAATTGTTTTGAGCTTTATAATTTAGGAGAAACAATGGATTCAAAAGGAACTGCAGAGGATCTTAGAGTATTAGTTGAAGAGTTTGTATTTTCTTATCCTTTAGAAGTAGATGTACGAAATTGGTGGCGTAAACCACTTTTAGCGACGGCTAAAGCAGATGACCGTTTTAAAATCCTTCCGAAAATCGCCTCTGACGAACATATATTGCCATGGGAACTAATGCCATCGGCCAAAACTGTAATTGTCTTTTTTATTCCCTTTATTAAGGAACTCATTGAGGAAAATAGCATCGGCAAATTTCCTTGCCGCAACTGGGGCCTGGCTTATGAAGGGACGAATGACCTTATCGGGGTTCTCGCTGGAAGGATCAAAGAATATCTGATCGAGCGAGGCTATAAGTCAGCCATCACCCCTGCCACCCACAACTTTGATGCTGTTAAACTGGTTGCTGGATGGTCCCACAAACATCTTGCCCATATATCCGGGCTTGGGCGCTTCGGTGTCAACGCTCAGTTAATCACTCCCTCAGGATGTGCAGGTCGTCTTGGTAGCCTGGTTACCGATGCCGATCTGGGAGATAGTTCCATTGTTAAATCCCGGGAGCTTTGTCTTCACAAAGCCGGTGAAGAGTGCCTGAAATGTCTGAAACGATGTCCAGTTGGCGCCTTGAATAAAGAGGGGATTGATCGTCACGGTTGCTTTACCCGCCTAAAGCTCAATTTGAAAAACACCAAAGCTCTGGCTGGTCTTAAGGAGACAACTCATGTCTGCGGTAAATGCGTTACAAACTTACCTTGCAGCTTCCATCCAATGGAACAAAAGAATTAACCATTAGCCTTGCGTTCGATCTCCCATTTTAGACAGGATTAACATGATTAACTTGATTTAAAAACTATTTTTAGAATCCTATTTATCAGTAAGT
>JAZFVY010000375.1:0-2467 GCA_036447975.1 Desulfobacterales bacterium | reverse complement strand
CTCCCGTATATCCGGATATGACTGTTTTCGATTATCTGGATTTCTGCGCCCAGATCAGAGGTTTTGCCAGGACAAATCGACAAGCTAAAGTTAAGGAAACAATAGAAAAATGTTTCCTATCTGAAGTAACCCATCAGACGGTCAGTACCCTTTCTAAGGGCTTCAAACAGAGAGTATGCTTTGCCCAGAGCATTCTTCATGACCCGGAATATCTGATATTTGATGAACCCACCGACGGACTAGATCCCAATCAGAAGCATGAAGTCAGGCAAATGATACTGGAAATGAGCCCTGAAAAGGCAATCATTCTTTCCACTCACATACTAGACGAAGTTGATGCTGTGTGCAGCAGAGCCATTATTATTGCTGATGGCTGTATAGTAGCGGATGACACACCAGAAAATATCAGGGCAAGATCATCTTTTCATGGCGCAGTTTTACTGTCCCTTGCAAATACCGAACCCCAGGCCCTTCTAACCTGTATTCAAAATATTGACGGGGTTAAAACCGCAGATATTCTTGAAAAAAACAATAGTGAATTAAAGGTTCGAATATATCCGGAACAACACAATCCCTTCATCGCAGATAAAATTATGTCCACCATGCTGGACAATAATTACAATGTAAGATCTATTTTTGTCGAACAGGGACGATTGGATGAAGTTTTTCGTGATATAACAGTTAAGTAACTATTCAGCCACTAAGCCACTAAGGCACAAAGGAAAAAAAATATCAACAGATACATCGCAGGTGGTGCATGAGAATTCAAAGCTCAACAAACAATATTTCTGCCATATTCAAACGGGAACTTTCAGGTTATTTCGGATCGCCGGTTGCATATGTATTTATCGTAATATTTTTACTTTTGATAGGGTTTTTCACATTTTATATCAGCCGTTTCTTTGAGATTGGCCAAGCTGATTTAAGAAGTTTTTTCCAGTGGCATCCATGGGTTTTTATGTTCCTTATCCCTGCCGTGGCAATGAAGCTCTGGTCAGAAGAAAGGCGTTTGGGAACCATAGAACTGGTGTTAACTCTCCCGGTTACCGTAACCGAAGTCATTCTCGGAAAATTTCTTGCGGCATGGTTTTTTATCGGCATCTCCTTGTCCTTAACATTTCCCATGGTTTTAACCGTTCAATACCTTGGAAGCCCTGATATGGGTGCCATACTATGTGCATACGTGGGAAGTTTCCTCATGGCCGGAGCATTTCTGAGCGTGGGCATCATGACATCATCCCTGACGCGGAGCCAGGTAATCAGCTTTATACTTTCAGTGGTCATTTGCCTTTTCTTCATTTTAGCGGGCTATCCACCTATTACCGATCTCCTCTCCGGCTGGGCGCCGCTCTGGCTCGTAAATATAGTCTCGAAATTAAGCTTTCTTTCACACTTTGCTTCCATTGAAAGGGGGGTTCTCGATTTACGAGATTTAATATACTATTTTTCTGTTATATTCTTCATGTTGTTTTTAAATAGCGCTATTATTCAAAACCGAAAAACGTCCTGAATATATTTTTGGAACTATTGAAAACGAAGGAGCACTAAATGTCTGACAAGAAAAAAGGTTTCCATAAAACACTTTTTTCAGCAGGCGGACTGATTCTGATCCTGCTCATTCTTGTTCTTGTAAATATTATCTTCTCCCGGGTTAATTTGCGCTGGGACACTACCGAAGACAAATTGTTTTCCCTTTCTGAAAGCACAAAAAAGATAATATCCAAACTTGACGAAGACGTTACAATAAAGGTGTTTTGCAGCAAAGACATCGTCAATATACCGCTGCACATCAAAAACTATGCCCGCAGAATGCTCGATTTTCTATCCGAGTATGAAAACTATAGCAGCGGAAAAGTCAGCATCGAAGTCTACAATCCCGTAATCGATTCAGAAGAAGAAGAGTGGGCCCAGAAATATGGAATCAAAGATATCAACCTTTCAACCGGCGACACCATATATTTAGGGCTGGTGGCAATGGCCGCCGACCAGGAAGAAACTATAAAATATTTAGATCCGGCCAGAGAAAAGCATCTTGAATATGATGTTACTAGAATTATAACCAGAGTTCAAACCCCTAAAAAAAAGAAAATCGGCATTATCAGTGGTTTTCCGGTGTTCGGACAATCACCCGGGGGATATAACATGCCAAACCAGTTCCAGGACACTCCGCCCTGGCTGTTTGTAACCGAACTGAAAAAAACTTATGACGTAAGTAATATAAGCTTATCGTCCGAAACCATAGAAAGAGATATAGATCTTCTTATCATCGTCCATCCCAAAGTTCTGAGCGAAAAACTCCAGTATGAAGTCGACCAGTATGTTTTACGTGGCGGCAATGTTATCTTGTTTTCAGACCCCCTTGCTATTATGGATACCACCCCCGGTCAATCCCAAGCATCTATTCCTGAAAAACTCTTAACAGCATGGGGTGTTAAAATGGACAGCGCAAAAGTAGTGGTCGATTTTG
>JAZFVY010000374.1:0-6968 GCA_036447975.1 Desulfobacterales bacterium | reverse complement strand
AACGGATAGAAAATACTAAGAACCAGGCAGGAAGAAAGCAGAAACAGGATAGTATAATTTCTGATTTTTTTCAATAAAGCAGAAGCCGTTTTTTCCAGGGAAATGATGTAGCGGCAGCTTTCACTTCCTTTGGACACGCATTCAGGATGTTCAATTTGAGGTAGTTTGTTGGTAAAACCTAATGCAATTGCTTCAAAAAATCCACTCCGGTTTTCACATTGGAACGGGTTTTCACGGACTCCCTCCCGAGGTGACACTTTGATCTCAACCTTATTTGGGCCCAATTTTTTTACTTCTAGCGTGGTAGCTCTGGTAAATTTCTCCCCTGCCTTCCCGATCATGCTGTACGCTGTAACCGTGTCAACCATGCCAAGAACAAAGGGCCTCATCATTCCGACGGCATCAGGTGATGCTGCGTAACGGCCTGCTTCTCGCGCGATGTTTTCGTTATGCGTTATCTGCAAAAGCTTTTCGTGAAAGAGGTTTATCTGTTCCTGGGTAAACCAGTGACCTTCGTCAGCGACCTCATAAGGGGTCATTTTGGCGTAACTTAACAGACTGTTAACGTCAACATAGCTGTGTTTTTTCTTTATTAGCTTAATATAGTTATCAACAATGCGGCTGTTATATAATTGTGTGCTATCTGTGTAAGGTAAAATATCCATAACCATTTCTTATTAAAGAGTGAAACCGTTTGCGCTAGACAAATCTTAATAGGCGTTTGGTATATCTGAAATAGTTGTCAGAATACTGAGTATTTAATATCCAAAGGTTATATACCTTTTCATAGGGAATAAGCTGGTTATCGGCGTATGAGATTGGATAAAGGAGTATAGGCATATTGTCTTGACCGGTTTGTTTATGTATTAATGAGAGTACTCTATAAAGAATTTCCTTAGGGAGATCATCTGAATCCATCACAATAACCTTGACGCTGTTGGTAAGAGAAGAAAGGTTCAGGCCGATATCAGAAATATTCACAATAATGATGGCTTTAACCCTTCCTTTCTTCTTTAGCGAAAACAGAAGCCTTTCCATTGTAAACCCAAGTTTTTTGTATTCCTTAGCCAGTTCATCATTGTCGGCCATATCTGGTTCAAGGTCTAAGGCATTTAACATAAGCCCCCCTGACTCAGAAGCGTAGAAACTTTCAAGTTCGAAAAGATCTTCCGGTTGGGTTTTGGTAATCTCCCATGGCTCCAGCAGGGAAAGCTCATTCTCAATATCTTTTGGAAGATGAAAGTAGACAAACGAATCAAGTGTGCACCCTTTCGGATCGTTTATATTTTTGGCTGCCCCTCCAAAAACACGAGCAGGAAATTTATTCTCAGGCCTGTAATAGCAAATAAGAAAATCCATGTGGAGAGAATAGAGTCGGTGGGAGTCATACGTAAAATTTCCAATCTGGTTCAGCACAACCAATCCGGCTCTGTTTAATGCCGACTTTCTGGCGGCATGATGATGAATCATCCAGGTATTTTCATAAAACCGCACCATGGCCATGTGGCCGAAGATCTGGCCTTTGTCCTGGTAGATGAAATGCCTGGCAATGTTGGGTTTGCGGGTATAGAGTTTTTCGTATGTCTTTTTAATCTGCGCCTTGTTTCTTTGAATAAATTCATACTTGTCTGGGTAAATAAATCCAGTTTCAAAAAAGAAATCCCAGAGGGCATCCAAATCCACTTGGCTACAGACGTAAGAATTTGGGTCGTCTACCTGGTGGAGTAAGGCAACAAGGTTGATGTGATGCTGAATGTCCATATCCAGAAGAGCCAGACCGTATTTTACCCAATTTCCACCCCGCTTATCATCAATAGCTTTTCGATACACAACCTGAGCCTTGCAACGCACATTGAAGCTATTGGCAAAGCTCAGTTCAGGCTCAGGAAGGATCATGCCCGGTAACAGAACGGCGTTATTTTCGTCTTCTTTCACTGAAAAACCTGAGCCCGACAGATCAACTATTTTCAGATTAGTAACCTTTTGGGTAAACGGGTGTTTGAATATGATATTAGGTGCGGGGGTCACTGTCTGCCTGGTGCTCCGGAACTCTTTTCGACTATACCTTTGTATCTTGATATCCAGAGGCTCCAACACAAATTGCCTCGTTTTCTGGCCCCAGGTTTGTCTGATGATTCTGCATTCCCCTGAATACAGTGCTTCCTGTTTATCAGAAAGGATAATATTTACCGTGGATTCCGGATTGATCCATTGAAAGGTTTGTGGGGGGGATGATTTTAGTTCTATATGAAAGGAAATGGCGCTAAAATCCAGTAGAGAGCCGGAAAAAATCATACTGTCTTGAATAAATTGAACCGTGATGCCCTGGCATGCGTGCCTTATCCTTTTTCGGGAACTGATTTCGTAACAGGTGTCCGGGAGGTTTAAGCTGATCCCCCTCTTGTTGATGTCGATCAGTTCGGGTTCGGCCACAATAAGCTTTTGGCCGTCGGGGATAAATAAAGATTCAAATTTATAAGATTTCAGCTTTTGTTTAATTCCGTCGGTTTCCGCCCAGAGACAATCCAGCCGATCGCCACTGCAAGGCTGGGGTTTGGCATGCAGGATTATTCTTCGGCCATACTTGGCATGTCTCAGGTTTATAAGAATAGCCTTGTCTTGGAAATTGGTGTAGTTCAGCTTATTGATTAAAAGTTTTTTGCTGACCGCTTTCCCTTTTCCCTGCTGCCCGAAATCTTCTCTTTTTTTGACCAGCCGGGAAAGTACTTTTTTCTCCTGTTCACCAACTTCAGTGCCGGCGGCGGTAAGGGTAGATTGGAGATCTTCTTCTCTTTCCTGACCGCCGGTTTTAGCACCTGTATTTATTAGCTTCAGACCTTTTTGTCTTTTCGCCATTTTTCTACCTAACGTTGCATATGCAACAAGGCTGGTATTTAAATAAAGATTAAATTATTGATTGGTTCTCCACCTTCCTAATAAGTTTAGTCAAATCACATTTCATCTCCATGCTCTTTTCTTTCCGCTGAAAATTTTTTTTTATCATATGCCGATTGTCAATGCAAGAAAAAAAGAAGAAAAATGCATGAATCATTTTTCATTTTTTATTTTTATTTCAGTACTTTTCAAGCAAGGAGCCATCTCGTTGCGGCCCGATTATCCAAATTGCTTAAGCACTATATATTGTGTTAGTAATTGAGCAGTACACTATATAAAGAGATTTATACTACTCCCATAAATATTAGCGCGAGGTAGAAAATAGTATGAAGGGAGTAGAAAAGTTATATTAGTTGGGAATAATGATCTGAATAAACCGCAAATTACTTCCTGCGATCGCCTGTCGATCGTTCAATACTTCTGCTTACGGTTCTACTTCTACGATCAAATCCACCCCTTCTATCCTTGTCAGATCGTCTCTCAGGGAGGTGGATTGCATATAAGAATTCCCGTCTATCTATTCCGGTTCGTCTGCCTCCATTATCTATTACTATATTGTTCATCGGGCAATTTATTACTTGTTTTCGAGGTAAAGCAATCAAAGATCTTGCCTTTTGGTGCTCTACATATAAGAATACAAAACGCAAAACCTATTGCAAGATATTCCTTCCCTCCATTTCACTTCTTCTATTTTGATAGCTACGCCTAACAGTTCCAACGAGTATATTATTATTTGCCACTCTTCTATCTTTTCCATAACGCCTATCCATAATATTCCATTTGCGTTTTACCGGAATATATAACCGGCGCAGAAAGAGTTTAGTTGTAAATTTATTACATCGATACCGATGGTATTTGGTCTGGATGCTTTAATACCTTTTGCACAAAATTTTCTTTTATTCCCCCCTATGCAGGAAACATTTAAAGTTACTTGTTTTTTTGTATATGACTGTTTACCGGGAGAATGTAAACAACAAAAATATACGAGTATTATATCAGGTAAAAACTGATACTAATATGTGAGGGATAGGAGGTAAGACCTAAGGTTGGTTTTTTTATTGGTTATGCCAAGCTTCTTTCTAAGATTGTTTCGGTGAAACTCGATTGCTCTAGGAGTAGAGTTTAATAAATTTGAAATATCTTTGGTTGTTTTGCCCTCCTTTACAAGATCAGCAACCTGGATTTCACTTGGAGTAAGATTGGAATATTTGGATGATAGTCGTCTTAAAAACGGTGCAATAATGTTCTCAAGGTTCGACTTTATAATTTTTAAACAGGTTTCCTGTTTAGCATTTAATTGGTAGTTTTCCAATTTCTCTACATAGGGTAAAATTAATTCCTTCACATTGGAAAGCACCTTCTCTTCAAGATCTGTCTTGTCCTCATTACGTTGTTTTAGTAATACTCTCAACGCACTATTTACCTCTTCGAGTTGATTGGTTTGAACTTCCAATACAGCTTCTCTTTTTCTTAGCACTTGCTCTATATGCTTCCTTTCTTCTATTTCCCGCTTTAGCTTCTCATTCAATATTACTAGTTTGGTGGTTCGTTCCTCCACCCACAGTTCCAATCCGTCATGTGCTTTACGAAGAGAACTCTCTGTCCGTTTTCGGTCATCTATGTCGTGAACTACTGTAACTCTAACCCTTTTGCTTTTATAATTTATCATCTTTCCACGTATTATAGTGTGAAAAGTTGTTCCATCTTTCCTTTGTGCCATTGCTTCATATGGTTCTTCATAACCTGAAAGCATATTATGCTTTACTAATTCCTTGGATTCTGGGGCAATAACGTCTGTACCAAATATGCCGATTAATTCGTCATATTCATAACCAAACATTTTTGTGGCTGCTTGATTTGCGTCTGTGCACATCCCTTCTTTGGAAATAAATACTGCCTCAAATACCGCATCAGCCAATGCACGATAACGTTCTTCGCTGTCCCGTAACGCCTCCTCGGCTCGCTTTCGCTCAGTGGCTTCTTTTTCTAACTCCTTTATTCTTAATTCCAATTCTCCGTAGGTTGGTTGATCAGTCATTAGAACATCCTCCGCTTTATCCAAAAACAAAAAAGACTCATACTATGATATTTAATATAACGCATGAGCCTCTGTCAGTCATAAGTGGGCTAACCTCCAACTTTTTGTTTCTTTATGTTGATTTGTTGTTATTCAAAAAGGTTAAATATTAATTTTGAATAGGATCTTCAAATATTACGTTCAAATGTTGAAAATTTTTTTATCCTTTTTTTCCCATTTTGGCTATAAGGGTGTTACGATGGATGCCAAGTCGCTCAGCTGCTTTTTTTCTATTGCCTTCGACGCTTTCAAGGATTTCAAAAATGAATTTATTTTCAAATGCACTTACCGCTTCTTTAAGGGTCATATCCTTTTTTTCTCTTTTATCCATATCAAGGGTGGCAATATCTTTAAGATCGATAATCGAACCTTTTGTAATGGTAGTAAATCTTTCCACTATGTTTTGAACCTCTCTGACATTTCCCGGCCAATCGTATTCCGTTAAAACTTTAACGGCTTTGCTGGAAAATATTTTGGGAGATTTCCCCATATTCTTGGCATACAACTCTAAAAAGTGATTCAGAAGCAACGGGATATCATCTCTTCTCTCTCTCAAAGGAGGCAGCTTTATTGGTAAAACA
The DNA here is from genome assembly GCA_036447975.1 of Desulfobacterales bacterium. Lineage (GTDB taxonomy): Bacteria > Desulfobacterota > Desulfobacteria > Desulfobacterales > UBA11574 > JAUVVL01. The sequence goes on along the minus strand of JAZFVY010000374.1, from coordinate 1,415 downwards.
TTCAGTCGATAATAAAGGTCTTCACGAAATTCTCCTCTGGAAATCAGTTTTTCAAGGTCTTTATTGGAAGCCGCCACAAACCTGACGTCAGCCTTTATAACCTTGGTGCTACCCAGTCTTTCAAATTCCTTTTCCTGGATAATCCTGAGGAGTTTGGCCTGCATATTGATGTCCAAAGAATCAATATCATCCAGAAAAACCGTGCCTTTATCGGCGATTTCGAGTTTGCCGATACTGGTGGTAGTGGCTCCGGTAAATGCACCCCTGTTGTACCCGAAAATTTCGCTTTCCATCAGAGTCGCCGGAATGGCAGCACAGTTGATCACAACAAACGGCTGGTTACTCCTATGTCCACGGTTATGAATGGCCCTGGCAACCAGTTCCTTGCCGGTTCCACTTTCCCCATGGATAAGCACGGTACCATCGCTTTGAGAAACGGTTGATATTAAATCAAAAATTTTTCTCATTTTTATATCTTTACCTATCATCTTCTCAAAGGGATGATACCTTTCGAGAGCGTTCCGGAGATAGGTGACTTCCTTTACAAGGCTTTGTTTTTCCAAAGCCCGCCCGATTACAGTAAGGATGTCGTCCACGATAAAGGGTTTAATAATATATTCGTAGGCACCCAATTTAATCGCCTTCACCGCTGTCTGAACTTCATCAACTGCAGTTACCATAATAATCTCCGTTTTAGGATCTGCTTCCTTGAATTTTTCTAGGAGTTCAAGCCCATCTGAATCCGGCAGGCAAATGTCGAGCAAAATCATATCAACCGAATTTTTTGTAAAAATATCAGTAGCTTCTTGCCCTGTACCGGCCAGAAGCAAATTATATTCATCCTTTAAAACCATGTTAAATGACTGGCGAACTCCATGTTCATCATCAACAACAAGAATCGTATTCTTTTTTTCCATACCCATTATTCTCTGTCTGTTTTAAGACAGCCTCCCAGTTTGTTAATGGTCCTGCCTCCCACGGGCTGCCAATTGACGGGAAAGTTGGCCAATGTCAAATAAAGAACCCTTATGACCAGGCAGACTTTATGCTGATGCTTGTTTGTCCGCCAGGCTAAAAAGATATATCACCACAAAATTTCAGCCTCGTCAATCAAAGAGCTACAAACAATGCACAAAAAAATGTGCATTGTGTACGGATTTTCGTGCATACTTAAAACCTTTTCATTATATTATGTTTTATTTATTCAATCAGCTATGATAATAATTCAATTTATTCAATCCGTTATTATGAAGTGGGATGCCCTTGGAATAAGGGTTTCAATATGTTTTGAGACTAACCATGCTCTACACGACATCGGCAGTTTCAAAACCAGACCTTTCTTAACGTTGATTTGGCACAATTTTTGATAGGAGTTAGACATTGGCAAAGGGTTTAACTCGTGTTAATGGGTGCTA
>JAZFVY010000373.1:0-2744 GCA_036447975.1 Desulfobacterales bacterium | reverse complement strand
AACAGCAGGCTTTCAATAATGTATTTGATATCTTCCATTCAGGGTTCAGGGTTCAGGGTTCTTCGTTCAGTGTTCAGGGTTCTCCAACCTTTGAACCCTTGAACTTCTAAAGATAAAAGAGTCGGATAACACCGGTCTGGACATGCTGAACGATCCGAACCAGACTGAGTCTCACCATTTCCAGAATTGCAAGAAAGGTTACGATCACTTCGCTTTTCACCGCTCCTGCCGGAAACAGCTCCTCAAAGGTCACCGATTCCTTGGATTCGAATATATCAACAAGTTGTGATATCCGGTTTTTAACAGAGATGCTGTCAGCCGCAATACGAACTTTATCATCCGGAGATATTTTTTCAAGTATTTGCTGGAAGGCATCGATAAGCTCAAACAGGCCGAGCTTTAAAAACTCATCCTGCCGGCTTGCCAGAAGCTCTTCCTGATCAGGATTCCTGACAAAGATGTCCTCCCCTAAAAGGTCTCTTTCAGCTAAGCGCTCGGCCGCAGACTTCATCTGCAGATATTCTGCCAGAGGTCTGGCAATCTCCAGGCGGGGATCTTCTTGGTCGTCTTCATTTTCATGGATCGGGAGCAGCATCTTTGATTTTATCTGGGTCAATGTGGCGGCCATTACGATAAAATCTCCGGCAACGTCGATGTTCATCGATTTCATCCATTGCAGATATTCCAGGTACTGGTCGGTAATCATAGCTATCGGAATATCATAGATGTCCATTTCATGTTTTTTGATAAGGTGAACCAGAAGGTCCATAGGGCCTTCGAAAATATTTTCGAGTTTGACTTGATATACTTCTTCTTGCATAGCTATACGTCTATATAGAACAAGATCTTAAAATTTGTGTCAAGTTTTCCTATGGCCCTTCTACGCTAAGTTGATGAGGTCTCAATTCATGTAATTGGAGCCTCATCAACTTGTCGGTTTGAAGTGAAGCTTCGCTATAATTTTAGGGCTGCTCTGACTTCCGTCATGGTTTGCCGGGCCACATTGCGTGCTTTGTTGCCACCTTCTACGATAATGTCGTCTACAAGCTGCGGCCGGGCTAGGTAATATTCTCTTTTTTCATGTATCGGTTCCAGAGCCTTGATGAGACTGTCAGCCATTATTTGCTTGCATTCGACGCATCCGATTTGAGCACGGCGGCATTCATGGTCGATTTTATCCACGGTTTCCTTGTTACTGTACAGCTTATGGAATTCAAAAACATTACATACTTCAGGATTACCGGGGTCGCTGCGTCTTGCCCGCTGGGGGTCGGTGAACATTTGAGCAGCCTTGGCGACAATTTCATCCGGGCTTTCTGAAAGGTAGATGGCATTGTCGTAACTTTTACTCATTTTACGTCCGTCAATGCCGAGTATTTTGGGAGTTTCGGTTAAAATTGATTCCGGTTCCGGGAAAACGTCTCCGTAAAAGTAATTAAATCTTCGGGCTATTTCCCGTGTGATTTCGACATGGGGAACTTGATCGACACCTACCGGAACTCCGTACGCCTTGTACATAATGATATCTGCCGCCTGCAGAACCGGATAGCCGAGAAAGCCAAAGGTTGAAAGGTCCCGGTTGCTGAGCTGCACAATCTGATCCTTGTAAGTCGGGTTGCGCTCCAGCCACGGAACCGGAGTTATCATCGCAAGGATAAGATACAGTTCCGCATGCTCCTTAACGTGTGACTGGACAAACAGAGTGCTTTTATCCGGTGAGAGCCCTGTGCTCAACCAGTCGATGATCATCTCTCGGATATATCCTGAAATAGAGCCAGGATCTTCATATTCACTGGTCAAGGCATGCCAGTCGGCAATAAAGTAAAAACAGTCATATTCTTGCTGCATTTCTACCCAGTTTGCAAGGGCGCCGTGCAGATTACCTATATGAAGCGGCCCGGTGGGGCGCATCCCGCTCAAAATCCGTTTTTTTCCAGTCATACATATCTCCTAATCAGTAATCAGTAGCCAGCATCCAAACTACCTTCCCAATAAAATCTTGATCAAAGGGTTTAGAAAAAAAGGAATAAGTTTATCCAGCGAATCTGTAATTAGCAAGAAAATAATTATGATCATGCCGAAAGGCTCAATGCGTGCAAAGTGCACTCTCAAACGCGCCGGCAGAAGCATGGCAAATAGTCGGCCCCCATCCAGGGGGGGAACCGGTATCAGGTTGAAAAGAGCCAGTACCAAATTGATGACCACACTATAGCCCAGCATATGAAAGAGGTCCATAATAATGGGTCTGAAAATGGAAGTATACCATATAGATTTAAAATGAAGCAGAAGCTGGAAGCTTACCCCCGAGACTACCGCCAGGGCCAGATTGGCAATAACACCTGCTGATGCAACATAAATCGTACTTTTGCGAAGGTCACGAAAATTGGCAAAATTAACCGGAACCGGCTTGGCATATCCAAAAATAATGGGAGAACCTGAGAGTTTTAACACCAGCGGCAGCAGAAATGACCCGAAAAAATCAAGATGCTTGACAGGATTCAGGGTCAATCTTCCTGCCAGCTTAGCGGTGGGGTCTCCCAGTCTGTAAGCAACATAGCCGTGAGCCACCTCGTGGATGGTGACGGCCAAAAGCAAGGGGACAATCATTACCACCAGTTGGTTCAGGTCGAAGTTATTGAACATAATTTTTTACAAAGCCAAGTTCATCATTACGCGTTTTAAGCCGGCCGTTTAATTTTGCATCGAGGGCAGCCTGTAGAATTTCCTTAAAGATCGGTCCGGGC
>JAZFVY010000372.1:0-3349 GCA_036447975.1 Desulfobacterales bacterium | reverse complement strand
TTCCATCCGAGACCTGCAATATCTGCTGATATGTTTGAAAGTGTCAATAAGAAAACAGGCCCTTCCTTTTTATTGTTTTCCCATATATTTTGAACATCTGTTCCAATGATTGACTTCTGCCTTGAACTAAGCAAAATTAAAGTCCTAAAAATGCTTGATTTAGAAACTAAATCTGCAATAAAATTACTTTGAAGCCGAGTTGTGCTTCAGGCAACGAATCTTGCATTAAAGACCGGCTTGGCTTTGAACGGAATTATACTATATATTGTGGGAGGCGGATAAACTGGTTTTCATAACAATTCTAAACTGAGTGCCAGATACGTAACGCTTATCTCATCTTATTGACATTATTTGCATTTCAACATACTTGCAAGATATCTGTATGCATCGCCAGCATTTTACGGTTACAAAGTTCCGAGTACTGAACCTGAAAATCTATTGATCAACCGCCTCTCGTTTTGAGTAAAATATTTGCGTTACTTTAGCCAGTTGTGGTATCTAACAATTTTAAGGACGGTAGTATAAAAAAAATTCAGCTCACACCTAATTCTGCCCTGATTTGCCTGTGCATTATAGTCTGCGAAGTCCAACTTCAGACCGTTCTAATTGATAAATGCAAGAGTTGTTGACTTGAAAATTTCCCCTTGAATCTCAATAAATAAGGTAGAACAATGAACTGGATAAGGTCTAAGGAGTTACAATCATTTCTCCTCTTTAAGATGAGATTTCGTTTTATCTTTGTAATCGCGATATTGGTTGCTGTGTCTTTTTTCGTTTCAGCAACATTGGTAAGTGGAAGGACGGATCGAATTGGGCTTTCCAGTGAAGAAGCAGCATGGATCACTGCACATCCCGTGATTTTGCACGCACCTGATCCTGATTATGCTCCATTTGAATTTAAGGATAATACGAATCATTATGTTGGCATGGCACCGGATTTTCTCAAGTTAGTTGGCAAAAAGCTTGGGTTACAGTTCAAAGAGGTTCCCAGTCCTTCATGGAATGCTTCGCTTGATAACATCAAACGACACAAAGCCGATCTGGTCACCGTAGCAACAAAAACTCCTGAACGTTCCGAATATATGCTCTTTACATCCCCTTACATTGAATTTCGGAATGTGATTTTAATGCGGGAAGATGTTTCTGGAAATTTCAAAATGGTAGATTTGGAGGGGAAGACAATCGCTGCCATTAAGGGGTGGGCCATTACTACATACATCCAAAAGAACTTTCCTGATATTAAAATACACTGGGTTGCGAATGTGAAAGCAGCCCTGAAGTCGGTTTCAAGTGGCACCGTCGATGCGGTGCTGCTCAACAGGGCTACAGCTGGATATTGGAGAGCAAAGACTGATATTAGTAATTTGCGTATTGCGGGTGAAACCGATTATTCCTACAAGCTCAGCTTTGCCTCCCGTAAGGATTGGCCTCAATTGAATAGGCTTCTTGAGAAAGCCCTAAGCAATATCTCTGAGTCCGAACGAAAAGAAATTGATGACAAGTGGATTTTATATTTTCGACAGGAGTGGCGGCCGGGGCCGCACTTCTGGATCGCGTCTGCCGGAGCTATTGTACTCCTTCTAATTCTCGGCATCTTTACCTGGATAGTGTCATTGCGGCGGCAGGTTCAATCGCGAACCGTTGAACTGGAGGCCACCAATTTGCGCCAAAAGTTGGCCGAGGAGGCGTTGCGGGAGAGCGAAGAGAGATTCCGCCTGCTGTCTAAAGCGAGCTTCGAGGGAATCGCCATCACAGAAAGAGGCATGATTCTCGACGCCAACGAGCAATTTGCCGATATGTTCGGTTACAAGCTTTCTGAACTAATTGACACAGAAGTGTTGAATTTAGTTGCCCCAGAGTCTAAGGATTTGGTTTTGCAGCATATCAGCTCTGGGTACGAAGAGCCTTATGATCACTTCGCATTGAAAAAGGATGGATCAATTTTCCAGATTGAGGTTCATGGCAAGACCATCCCCTATGAAGGACGGAATGTTAGTGTGGAAGCCATTCGTGATATTACCGAGCGCATGCGAGTGGAGGAAGCTACGAGAAAAGTGGCTGCTCTTGAAACAGCAAATGTTGTTTTAGAAAACTTTGTAAGTGACGCCTTAGGCAACCAACTCAACCCAATCTATGGTCGGGTCCAGTTGTGCGGAATTAGAGATAATATTGACCAAATAAAGAGTGAGATTGAGATTGTTGAGGGAGGGATTACTAAGCTATTAACAGGTATTAACGCATACAGTGAGTTCTTTAGGTTAGGAGAACACCCCCCAGAGAAAATAAGTTCCACAGATGTCAGTTATATACTCGGTCCATTGCTCTCTGGACAGCCATTGAAGACATATGGAAATGAAAAATTTCCAATAGATCCCGGGGTAAAGCTGCGATTCGTCTATGATCCAAAACAGGAAGGAGCGCTGGACTGGGAAGGGTTACCATATGTGGCGGGGGATGAATCTAAAATAGCAACAGCGATACAAGAGACTCTAATTAATGCAATTGAATCCTATGATCAAGGAAAAGGTGGAGACATTTTGGTATCGGCGAAAAAAGAAAATAATGACTTAATATTAGAAATCGCAGACAAGGGTAGAGGAATGAGCAAAGAAGATAGAGACAAATCTCAACTACCTTTTTTCAAGGTTCTTGGTATAAAGGGTTCAGACCGGTTTGGTCTTGGGGCATATATTGCACGCGAGTCAGCGAAGTACTGTGGAGGAGATATACACATTGAAAGCACAAAAGGCGTTGGCACAACAGCATCAATCATATTGGAAGTAAGTGGTTAAGTCTCTTAAAGCAAAAGCAAGTTTAGGGAGAATTTTGGATAAAAAAACAGTCTTGAACGAATTTCTCTGAAGCAAGCTGTTATGAAACAGGCTTCTGTCAAGGGAAAAATTGTTTTTAATAATCTTTTATAGAAGCATATCTTGTTTTAAAGGCGTTTTGATTAAGGCTCTATTTATTTCTACAGAATAAAATATCAATATTTTGTGATCTGGCCTTTAGTTCGAAAATGCTCGACTTCTGCCTTAAGTCAAGCATCCAGACCTTACCATATTCCGACAAGCCGACCTTCTGAAATCATGGATTGTTGGCCCTGATGGGAGCTTATCTTCCCAGCACTCAACATATTTTCTGGTGACCTTATAGCCGTATCCGATACCTGCTGTTCTACAAGCTGTGTTCCATATTTTTCGGAGATTTTGAATTGGCCCGTTTCCGCTTTTATTTGGGAAAACATAAGGAATCAATTAGTAAAATCATTAAAAACTGGAAAGCTACACAGTGATAGAAAAAATAGAGATATTGAGCTTTAGAGCCAGATACACCATTGTAAACCCTA
>JAZFVY010000371.1:0-12113 GCA_036447975.1 Desulfobacterales bacterium | reverse complement strand
ACTTAAAGGATTTCTATGAGCTGAACATTAAGATCCCATTTCTCACAAGAGAGGTGGGGTTTTTTTAATATGAATGATCGATGTTGCGATTTCGGTACTAAATCTTCAATTTTTGAAAATGCGTGATTGAGGCAACGAATCGAGCATTTTCAACTATCCTTTTTGATGATCCTTATATTTCAGAATTTGACATCTGCCTTTGATATTTGATAACGTGGCGATTACTCTATCATGCTTTTGTTCAAACAATTATTCAAGGAAAGTTCTATATGGCTGAAATAAAGGAAGTTTCTTTAATCAATGAAAATATGGCCAAAATCAGATGTCCAGAATGCCATAAGTCTAAGTCTGTGGATAAGTCCAAATATATGACTATGGATCATGTAATCATATACAAGGCCAAATGCATATGCGGACATTCATACACTGTTGTTCTGAACAGAAGGGACAAGTTGAGAAAACAGATAGATTTTTTCGGAGTCTACACTAATTTGAGTTCCGGAAAGGAGGGACAAAAGGGAGAAATGATCGTGTTGGACGTGTCTCGTGTCGGCTTAAGATTGGAGATGAGTCATGTGAAATTAAAAATAAAAGAGCATGACGTTTCAGGTATAACGGACGAGCAAGCCACCTTTGAGCATAAAATAAAAAAACCAGTCGATGAAATAAATGTTGGTGACAAACTTTTGGTGGAGTTTCGCCTGGATGATACAAAAAAAACATTAATCAAAAAAGAAGTAATTATAAGATGGATGAAAATGCCTTATATCGGTGTCGAATTTAGTTCCCAATCATTATATGATGGATCTCTAGGTTTCTATATGATGGATGAGAGTTCTTCAATTTTGATTGAGGAGTAACAAGCTGAACTGGAGGTGAGACGTGGATAAACCAATAGAACACTATTCACAGATCAGGCTGGCTGAACTCAAAAAAGCTTTGGTAGAAAATAACTTTGAAGTCTTTTTGGCAGATGATGCCAAAGAGGCAAAAAAAGTTGCGCTGGGGGCAATAATTCCAGAGATTAAACCGGAAAGTATCTCCTGGGGCGGTTCAATGACGTTTACCGCTTCCGGCCTTTATGATGCACTGAAAAACTACAACGAAGTTAAGGTGATAGATACTTATGATACAAGCATACCCCAAGAGGAAATGTTGGAACGACGCAGGCAGGCCTTACTTACAGATCTCTTTATCACCGGAACCAATGCAGTGACAGAAAGTGGTCAGCTTGTTAACCTTGATATGATAGGCAACCGCATTGCGGCCCTTACCTTTGGCCCAAAATTCGTAATAGTAATGTTGGGCCGGAATAAAATTGTTAAAGACGTTAAGGCCGCCATGGACCGGATAAAGAACTATACGGCTCCGGCCAATGCCATGCGCCTGGACAAAAAAACGCCTTGTGCCGAAACCTCATACTGTGATGAGTGCAAAAGTCCAGGCCGTATCTGCAACACCTGGACCATCACTGAAAAATCCTTTCCCAAAGGTAGAGTAAAAGTCATTCTGATTAATGAGAATCTAGGCCTGTAAAGTGCAAGGTCATTCCTATACTAATAAATTATGAAAGTAGACGATAAAAACCTCCGCCCCATATGGCTGGATCCGGATCTCAAGGTGGTAAAGGTCATTGATCAGCGGCGTCTTCCCCACGAATTTGTAATTGCGGATCTAAAAAACATTGATGATATCATCACGGCCATAAAGGAGATGTATGTGAGAGGAGCGCCGCTTATCGGAGTGACGGCTGCATATGGGGTCTATCTTGCGGTATTGAACTCCTCTGTCAAGACCATTGAAGATGGTTACCTTAAAGAGGAATGCAGCAGATTAAAATTAGCCAGACCCACGGCTGTTAATCTTGCTTGGGCTGTGGATAAGGTTTTATCCGAGGTGCTAAAAGTAGAAAAACCTAATGAAAAGATCGATACTGCGCGAACCCAGGCTGAAAAAATTGCCGAGGCCGAAGCTGAAAACTGCAGAAAAATTGGGGAGCACGGTTTAGTATTGGTTGATGAAATCAGCAGCAGAAAAAAAGGTAAAACCGTCAACCTCCTGACACATTGCAATGCAGGATGGCTTGCATGCATAGAATATGGCACTGCCACAGCGCCAATTTATGCTGCATATGAAAAGGGCATCGATGTACATGTTTGGGTCGATGAAACCAGACCTCTGAACCAGGGATCGAGACTGACTGCATGGGAACTAGGCAGACACGGTATCAAACACACGATCATAACAGATAATGCAGGCGGCCATCTTATGCAGCACGGCATGGTTGATATTGTTATCGTTGGCACCGACAGAACCACATGTACAGGAGATGTTGCCAACAAAATCGGAACTTATCTGAAGGCCCTTGCAGCCAGAGACAACAATATCCCCTTCTATGTAGCTCTTCCATCGAGCACGTTCGACTGGAATCTGAAAGATGGCATCAAGGAGATACCAATTGAAAAGCGTGATCCTGATGAAATACGATATATACAAGGTTTGGATCAGGGCATGACAAGAAATGTTTTGGTTCCTCCTGAAAGTAGCCCTGCTGCAAACTTTGCCTTTGATGTCACACCTGCGAGGCTTGTTACGGGTTTCATTACTGAAAGGGGAATCTGCAAGGCCAAAGAGTACGACATAAAACGGCTGTTTCCGGAAAAGAAAAATCCTTGACTTTTTCTGATTCAGCCTCATATATCGCTACATGCTGACAAAACTTGAAAAAAGAATCATCGCTTCAATTCAGGACGATATTGCCATCACAGAGCGCCCGTATCTGGAAATCGCCAAGAACCTGGGGATTTCGCAGGAAGCGCTTCTTGAAAAGCTGAGAGATCTGTGCAACAGGGGAATTATACGGCGATTTGGTGCAACAATTCGGCACCAGAAATCAGGGTTTGAGGCAAATGCCATGGCTGCGTGGGAGGTTGACGAGGATCGTATTGATAAAGTGGGTAAAATTCTGGCATCCTTCAGTCAGGTTTCACACTGTTACAGACGGAACCCAACTGACAATTGGCCATACAACCTATATACCATGATCCATTCCAAAGATGAAAAATCATGCCGGAAGATAGTCCGTAAAATGTCGGACAAAGCTTCCGTCAACACCTATATCCTTCTTTTCAGCCGCAAAGAATTGAAAAAGACCTCCATGAAATACTTTCCGAACGACAATAACCCGCATTTCTCATGAAGAATTTATCTGGCTTGTTTTTATTAGTAAATATTAAGATATTAATCACTTAAATTGACATAGACGGATATTATGATTGAACACTCTAATATGTATCTTTTTTTAGACAAATTCTTCACCAAAGGCGAGCCAGAGCGGCACAGAAACTGCGTTATTCAGCCCTCGAAGTAGAGTATACTACGTCTTCGGACTGAAATGCCTTGTTCCTGTACCGCTCTGGCTCGTGAGAAATGCGGGTAAGCAACTAATAATATCAATAACCAGTGAAACGCGATACGCCAAATATTCTTCTGGTAAATCCCTGGATTCATGACTTTGCAGCTTATGACTTCTGGGCCAAACCTCTTGGACTTCTTACCCTTGCGTCAATACTCTTGAATCATGGATATAACGTTACCTACATTGACTGCCTTGATCGCTTTCATCCAGGTGGTCCTCAAACGCATCCATATGCCAGAGACGGCCGAGGGCCCTATCTCAAAACCCGGATTCCAAAACCCCGGGGGCTTGAAGATGTACCGCGCAACTTTTCCAGGTATGGAATCAGAAAAAAATGGTTCCGGGAAGATCTCCAATCCATATCAAGGCCTGATCTTGTGTTAGTGACTTCTCTGATGACATACTGGTATCCTGGCGTTCAGGAAACCATAAGTGTTATAAGAGAAATTTTGCCGGGCGTTCCGATTGTTATGGGGGGTATATATGCAAGCCTTTGCCATGACCATGCGGCAAACTATTCCGGCGCAGACCGGGTGGAGACAGGGCCAGGCGAGGAGAAAATCCTCGAGCTTGTGGGGGATCTCACCGGCTTTTCGGTAACCACGAAGTTTGCCCCTAATGATCTTGACACCTATCCTTATCCTGCATTTGAGCTTCAAAGGAAGATTGCCTACGTTCCGCTACTGACTTCAAGAGGATGCCCTTTTGCCTGCAAATACTGTGCATCATATTTTTTGAATCCAAAAAGAATGGTACGCAACCCCGAATCTGTTGTGGAAGAGATAAGGTACTGGCATGAAAAATACAGCGTTGAAGATTTTGTGGTTTACGATGATGCTTTTCTTGTGGATACAGAAAACCATGCCGTCCCCATGCTTAAAGAAATAGTAAATGCGAAATTTAAGATCCGTTTTCACACACCCAATGCGGTTCACATTCGCGAAATTTCAAGAAAGACCGCCCGCTTGATGTTTGAAGCAGGCTTCAAAACATTGCGCCTTGGTCTTGAAACCGCAGCATTTGAAAATAGAGAAGAAATAGACCAAAAGGTAACGGCTGCTGAATTTAAACGGGCTATCGCCTGTTTGAAGGATGCGGGTTTTAATAAGAATCTTATCGGAGCATACCTGCTTACGGGTCTACCAGGGCAAAAAATGAAATCGATTGAAGATTCTATCAAAACGGTCAAACAAAACGGCATCACACCAATCCTGGCCCATTATACCCCGATCCCCCACACGGCACTGTGGAAGAAGTCTGTTGCTTCCTCCAGGTACAATCTTGAATCAGATCCGATATTTACAAACAACTCTATATTTCCTTGCCACAATGAGACCTTTTCCTGGAAAACAATTTCATATCTTAAAAATTTAGTCAAAATGTAAGAAAAGGGAATAAATCAATCTTCATTTTTTTCATTCTTTAACAAAATATCAAGAATTTGGGGGATATAAATATCTGCTTTACTGACATGAAAAGTGCATGACCCTGCGCTACTGTGTCCGCCGCCTTCGAACCCTGAAAGCATCAGCCCAACATTGACATTACAATTTTTATTGAAAATATTATGCCCTACACTAACGGAAACCTTTTCTTTTGCGTCATTCTCATAACGAATTTTTACACTTACAACCGCTCCGGGAAACAACGAATAGACCAAAAAGCGATTTCCGGTCGGCGTTTTATGGAATGAGCGAAAATCTGTAATCGATACGTGTTCTTTTAACTTTGTATTTTCTATTAAAAATTCTTTATATTGCTTATTCTGTTTAATAACCGCCTTGCATTTTTCTTTCACTTCAGGATCATCAAGAACTTTATCAATTTCAAATTTTCTGAGTAAATCAATGAGCCTGTTCCAATACGGCTCGTCAGTTTCTTCCAGGTTTGAAATCGTCATTGAAAGCAGCACATAAGAGTGCTTTTCAGGATAAAGAACGTTATCCAGAGACAAATCAGCAGAATCGATTTTGTCGGTTTCTCTGATTAATTCGCTGTAATCTCGTTGAAATCTGCCTTTATAATATTCATAAATGACGCCTGCCGCTGAAGGGGCGATCTTAAAAGCACCTTTAAACGGTTTGTCGGTTCTGTTGGTAAAATGATGATCAAACCACAACGTGCACCTTTTATCATAAGGTAAGTTCGCAATGATGTCACCTTCATGAACATCAACCAGTCCTTTTTGCATGTCATTTGGCTGAACCCATTTCACAAGTTCTTTTATTTTTTCCGCTTCATAAAGAAGCACAGCGCATACAACGCCGTCAAAATCCGGTCTGGTAACAATCCGCATACAATACACTCCTGTTATAACCTAAAATCTGCCCTTAATTAAGCGTAATGGGTGATCAGATGTAAAAACGTGTGCTGTTTGAGGGTATTAGGGATCGTTTAGAAAGAGCCTAACTCTTATCACGATTATAAAAAATATAAGCTTTTATATATAATAATTTATCTAATGATATTACTGCTCTTTCTTTACGATCCCTTATACACGAGTTCACACGATTTGGAATCTGATTACCCATGGAGCGGCCGTAAAGACGAAAACTCTTCGGCAATTGCAGAATTTTGGTGTAAATATAATCTCATTGACTATATTGACAGAAACTATATGATATTATCAACCTTTTTTACCTAATCCGAATTTCTCATGAAGAATTTATCTATCTTTGCCCCTTATGCCTTGTAAATTAATCCCGGTTCAATCGGGATGATAAATCCGGGATAAACCCACTTCCGGTCGGAAAGGAGATGCTAAACATGTTGCATTTATCATCGGTTGATCTAAAAAAAGAAAAAATTGAGTCATTGATTATCCCCGTTTGTGAGGATGAGGATATTCATGACAGCAAAACAATAACTTCTCTTATTAGAAAAGCAAAGAAAATCAAAGAGTTTAAAGGTGATAAGGGTGACGAGGTAGCCTTTTACAATCTACCCGAGGTAAAAGCAGTAAGAGTGATTTTTCTGGGACTCGGGACGCTTGAAAAAGTCAATATGGAAGCATTGCGCGCCATGGCCGGTAAGGCCGTAAATGGAGCAATTAAAAAAAATCTCTCAGAGATTTTAATCGCAGTTCCTTCGCCCAAGAAAATCAAAACTGACATGTTGTTTGTTCTTGAAGCCCTGATGGAAGGCGCCTGCCTTAGGAATCATATTTTTGATAAATACAAAAAAGAGAAAAAGCATAAACCGCTTAAGAAAATCAACCTTCTAGTAAAACCTGATGAAGCAAGAAAATACAGCAGATTATCATCACGTATTACAACTGTATGTCAAGGAACTATTCTTGCGAGAGAATGGGTCAGTACTCCGCCTAACGACAAAAGACCTGAACATTTTACAAGATCTATCGTAACGCTTGCCAGAAAGGAAAACCTTAAGGTCGCCGTGCTGGATGAAAAAGAGCTTAAACTTAAAAAATTCGGGGCAATCCTGGCAGTTGCAGCCGGCAGCCTGAGCAAGCCCAGGATGGTAGTTCTGGAGTATAATCCAAGAGGGGCCAAAAAAACAATTGCCCTTGTGGGAAAAGGAGTAACCTTTGACTCGGGAGGCATCAACCTGAAGCCTTCGGCATCTCTTGCGGAAATGAAGATGGATATGTCCGGTGCGGCGGCAGTTGCAGCAACGCTGATAACAGTCGCAAAGCTTAAATCAAAGATAAAAGTCGTCGGAATCATCCCGGTTGTTGAAAACATGCCTTCCGGCAATGCATCCCGCCCGGGAGATATTATCAAAAGCTATGATGGAAAAACCGTCGAAATAGGCAATACTGATGCCGAGGGTAGATTGATATTGATAGATGCCATCTCCTATGTGGTTAAGAAATATAAACCCCAGACCCTCATAGATTTGGCAACATTGACCGGGGCTTGTGTTGTAGCTCTGGGCGAAAAGATCGCAGGGACTTTTTCTTTTGATGACAAATTGGCTGAAGATATTATTTTATCAGGAGAAAAAACCCATGAGCGCTGCTGGCGAATGCCGCTGCCTGAGGATTATAAAGAACTGCTTAAAAGCGATTTCGCTGATCTTAATAACATGAGCAGTACACGTTATGGCGGTGCCATCACCGCCGCGTTGTTCCTTTCGGAATTTGTCGGGGATACACGCTGGGCACATATCGATATTGCGGGTCCGGCATACGCCAAAAAGGAATCGGCATATTGCGGTGCCGGCGGAACAGGTTTCGGCGTCCGGCTGCTTTGTGATTTGCTGGAACAATTGTGATTCCGGCTATCTCCATCTAACTATATGTAATTACAATGGTTTCGCTAAACATCTATTTTGCTCACCCGGGCAGTATTCCTGAAAAGAGTTAAATTTTATGGTTCTTCTCCAATTTAGTTGGAGAAGAACCACACCGCCTCACTTGAAGATTATTCACTTGACTTGCTTTAATTAGCTACAACTAATCGGGAGATGATCCAATATTATAAACTCGTAAAAAGTGGAGTTTCCACTCCCCAATATCAAATTTGTTCAATAAATCCTTGACCTCCATTGTTATTGAATGTATACGACGAAAATGCATTTTTAATTCATGTAGTTTCATCACCTGCTTATGACCTTTTTGGTCTATAAATATTTTATATTTGATAATTGCAACAGGAGGATTGAGAATGAACAAGGGTGATTTAATTAATGAAGTGGCCAAGATTGTCAAAACCAAGAAAGAGGCTCAGGCGACTGTTGATTGCATTTTTTCAGAGATAACTAAGGCTTTGAAAAAAGAGGAAACAGTTCAGATCATCGGTTTTGGAAGTTTTAAGGTTAGTAAAAGACAAGCCAGAAAGGGCAGGAATCCACAGACTGGAGAAGTAATCAATATCGCGGCTAGGACGGTCCCAAAGTTCGTTCCAGGAAAGGCTCTAAAGGATGCGGTAAAATAAAGTATAGATCTAATTGTTTGTCAGCAAAGGCAGGGTCTGTTTAAGACTTCTGCCTTTTTTTTATTCAGAAGCTGTGGGCGAATCTGGCTAGCCCTGTGGGATACCCGACAAATTCATGATAAATTAGGACTCTCCTTTATGGCTGACGCCCGGGAAAAATCCCTATGGGATGGGATTTTTCCCTATAAAAATGAACCTTTTACCTTATGGACATTTTTTACGATAAAAGATAATAGTGGATTAAAATTATAAATCTGTAATTTAATAAAAGCGTGGGAGGCTACATTTAACTGCGCTTTGAGGGTGGTTCATTCATTATGAAGAACTGCCCTTTTTTTTTAGACTCACAAATCCTGATAAAAGCGTAACTCAAACAGCCAGATCTTTTACATTTTATCACCAGTGGGCTCCAACAATTTGTTGAGAATTTGCAATAATCCACAATAACATTTGAATATTGTGGAAAGAATGTGATACACAGTGTCTGTAACATGTTAAGAATGGTAAGCATTCAAGCAACCTATCATTTTAAGTTCCAAACAAACTTCTCTATCCTTGTGTGATGCTCGTCATATGGGCGGTCTGATTGAAAACTGATCTGGAGGATTTTCTAATGTCCAGAAACCCAACTTATGATGAATTAAAACAAAGAATCGATGAGTTAGAAAAAGAAGCCCCTAAGCGCAAGCGGTTCGAGAAGGCACTCCTTGAAAGTGAAGAGAAACACCGATTTTTGATAAAGAATCTCCCAAGTATTGTATACAAAGGATATAAAGACTGGTCTGTTGAGTTCTTTGATAGAAAGATTGAATTATTAACCGGCTATGATGTTGATGAATATAATTCCTGTAGAATTAAATGGTATGATATAATTGTTAAGGAAGATATTGAAACTGCAAGGGCGAGTTTTATACGGGCTCTAAAAACAGATAAGTCATATGTTAGGGAATATAGGATCAAATCCAAGGCTGGGAAGATCCATTGGATTCAAGAAAGAGGACAGATAGTTTGTGATAACAAGGGAGAGATTGAATATGTGAATGGTGTCTTTTTTGATATTACCGAGCACAGGGAGGCCGAAGAAGCATTAATCGAAAGTGAGGAGATGGCAAGAGTCCTTTTGAACGCCTCGACTGATGCTGTAGTCTTGCTGGACCATCAAGGTATTATCCTTGATGTCAACAGCACTTGTGCTCAGCGGTTTCATAAGAGTGTGGATGAAATGCAGGGTTCGTGTATCTGGGATCTGTTTCTACCCGAGGTCACCGTTCAAAGAAAGGCAAATGTTAAAAAGGTGTTTGAGTCGGGCAAACCGGTCCGCATGGTAGACGAAAGGCAAGGGATCTGGAATGACAACAGCATCTATCCTGTTTGCGATTCTCGGGGGGCAATAACGCGAGTAGCTGTTTTCGCACGTGACATCACAGACCATAAACGGACCGAAGAACATATTCATGCCCTTACTCAACAATTGATGAAGGCCCATGAAGACGAGCGTCAAATGATTTCCCGCGAACTGCACGACCGCATCGGGCAAGACCTTTCCATGCTAAAAATCGGTTTTGATACCCTCTTTGATGGCCACCCGGAAGTTCACCCTGGGATGAGGCAGAGGATTTCAGAGTTAACCAAAACACTTCACGGATCAATCATGGCTGTCCGCGATCTGGCTTATGATCTGCGGCCCCCAAGTCTGGATCAACTGGGTCTGGCCAGGACCATTTTTCAGTATTGCGAAGATTTTTCTGAAAAAACCGGACTGAGTGTTGACTTCAATGCTGCCGGTATGGACGACTTAAGACTCGATTTTGATACCGAAATCAACATGTATCGCCTGGTTCAGGAAGGTCTTATCAACATCAACAAACATGCCGATGCCAGGCAGGCGACCATCAGGCTGGTTGCCTCTTTTCCTAACATTATCCTTCGTATTGAGGACGATGGTAGAGGATTCAATGTCGAGGACAGGCTGGTAGCGATTTCAAATAAGAAACGGATGGGACTTCGGAGCATGGGGGAAAGAGTGGGCCTGCTTGAAGGTAAAATGAGGATTCAATCGCGTCCAACAGAGGGTACAAAAATTTTTATAGAGGTTCCCTATCAGAATAAACATGATCGGTAATTGTTCCAGAGTTACAGGTATAGAAAGATAAAAGGAGAAGAACAGTGGCTCAAAGGAAAACCATATTGATCATCGATGACCACCCTCTTTTCAGGGAAGGACTCAAGACGATAATCGGACGCAATGCCCATTTTGAAGTGGTCGGGGAGGCCGGAAACGGACGTGAAGGACTTAAAAAGGCCAAAAAGCTCAAACCTGATCTGGCTGTGGTGGACATATCTTTGCCGGATAAAAGCGGCATTCAACTGACACGCGAAATAAGAAGTCTTTTGTCTCATACACGTATCATGATTGTCAGCATGCATTCTAAAATTGATTATATTGCTGAAGCATTTCAGGCCGGAGCAACAGGATATGTGGTCAAGGAATCAGCCTCCGAAAGACTCCTGCAAGGACTTGAATCAGTTGCAAACGGGGATTATTTCCTGGACAGCTCCGTTTCCCATGCGGTTGTTAAAAGTCTTATAAAAACACCGGTAAAAGAGGCAAGGATCACTGATGATGATTATGGAACTTTGACCCCCCGGGAGCAAGAAGTCATGCGTCTGTTGGCCGAAGGGCTTTCCAGCAAAGAGGTTGCACCAAAACTTTTCATCAGCCCCAAGACCGTAGAGAACCACCGCTCCAACATTATGAAAAAGCTTGGCCTGCACAGTACCATAGAATTGATCCGTTATGCCGCAAAGCTTGGCCTCATCGATGTAGACCTCTGGAAGGCGTAACCTCAAATTAGCCCCCCGTGCTTTACCTACAGCTACCCGGACAAGTTCCCGCCTATCTCAGGCTGCTGGATATGTTGTCAAGAGTGGTTTTGCTGGTAATGAACTAAAGCAAAAGATAGCCACCTTATTAAGCAGGGAACCTACAATTAACTGATTGACAATCATATTTGCACTTTGATAATATAAAATAAATTCAAGCTACAGTTACAAACAGTTAAATCCGCACATACTGAATATTCTCAAACTGATTCTCTTTTCAGCTCTCTCTCTTCTTGGCTCACTTTCGAGGGTTTAATTAGCTCCAATTCAAAAAGCAGAAATAAAATCCCTAATTTTGCCCTTTGAGTTTTAATATCAAAGTATAGGAACCAAAACAGGGTGAAAGGAGAAGAATATGGCCAGCCCAAAAATATTATTACCTTGATTTGATGGCTGTTTCGTTAGAATTACATGAAGGTGCAACTAAAGGGAGGTAAAATATGGCTATTAAAGTTCTTATTAGACGAAGTGTACCAGAAAACAAGGCAAAGGATATGATACCTTTAGTCAGGCAACTAAGAATCCTTGCTATAAACCAGCCAGGCTATATTTCCGGTGAAACATTAAAAAGCTTCGATGTACCCGACACGTTTCTGGTTATCAGCAACTGGCAGTCCTCTGACGACTGGGAAAAATGGCTGTTAAGCAAGGAAAGACAGAAAATTCAGGCCAATATAGATTCTTTGCTTGGGGGGAAAACCGAATACGAAATGTTTCATTATGGATTTACGGAATAACCTTACAATACTTTATACTTGTTCTCAAAAATACGCTCCGTTAGCTAATAGATCGGTTTGAAGATCCCTGCAGATTGCTGCAGGGAATCTTCAAACCGATCAATCCCATTTGGAACGTTATTTTGAGAATAGCAAAAAATTTAATCGATTCATAATAAATTTTGGACTTTAACCGCC
>JAZFVY010000370.1:0-2777 GCA_036447975.1 Desulfobacterales bacterium | reverse complement strand
CTACCTCTATTCCTCCTACAAGATAGTATGGCCTATCACTTGAAACTGTGATCATGGGGTCTTTATCTTGGTCTCTATATTCCACACCGTCTATAGAATAGCTCAATGAACCAGAAGGGCATTTATTAATGACCTCGATGATTTCATCCACTGATGCAGCATTTGGATCAATACCTTTACCTTCACCCGGCGCAAAAACAGCCGGAAGGCCGCTTGTGCAATAACCAACATGGACACAAATACCTCGATTCTTGTGAATTGTTATTTTTATCCAACGTAGTTTTCCCGTTTGTCCAAATGTCACCTTTTCCTTGGGAATACGGTGATCCCGGCGAAAACCAATTGCGTTAAGATAGTGTGTCAAAGTGATAAGAAAAAGTGCTATTTGTTTTTTTGCTTTGTGATCCTTCTATAGATGTCGCATTGCTCAAAATGACTCTGACAGTAGAAAATAACCATGTACCAATACTAATATTTACCTCTATATGCTTTATGGCAACTTCCACAGGCACCGAACAGTTTACCTGCCTGCTCCTCAACTTCTGATTTATCATTAGCCGACGCTAATTTCATTAGCTTTTGAGCCTGAATTCTCAGACTCTCATATGACGTTTCCATATCCGCTAGAAGGGCTCCTTTGAAAAAATACTTAGATCCCTTTGCAGGGTAGACTTGGGAGTATGTATCTTCGTAGACCAGTGGCAGGAAAGTAGCCAGGGCAGCAATACTTACAGCATTAGCAGCAATTCCCTTTATATTTCCTGTTTTAATTTTTCCCTTTAGGTCTCCTGCATTAGCCCCCATTGCTCCCATAGCGAATTTACGAGCCGCCACAACTTGCTCGGGCGACTTCTGGCTTGACTTCAAAACTCCCTGGGCATATATTGTTGCGGCAATCATGCAGACCAAAACGATTAAACTCAATATTATCAAAGCTTTCCTCTTCATATCACTTCCTCCTTGAAATTTTTGTTTTACGTTCATCGAAACCCAGAAGTTCAAATCACGGCTCTGCTGCATATAAACAATCGATACACGGAGCCATCTTTGTGACGTTTTTGTGCTCCATAGGGAAGAAAGACTATACCCAGCAAAACCCTCATTATTAGATTTGATACTTCATCATCAGTTTGAACTAATTTATTGAACATTGCTGACTTCTGTTATATTGATATGTAGTGGAGTGATAGAAAAATCAATCCACTACATGACTACGCCATTATTTTTCATGCGACCCGTCGCAATAGGGTGGATTTTTGGTTTTTTGACAATTACATAATGCCACCTCTTTCATATCAGTTATCTCAAATTCAAGAGGTGTGAGCCCTGTTTCCTCGTGTGAACCGTCACAAAATGGCTGTGTCTTAGTCTTTCCACAGCTGCACCAATAATATGTTCCTTGTTCAAGTTCTTTAATCATGGGGTTAGTCATAAGATTTTCTCCTTTTAATATTGATTAATTTAACATTCAACTAATTCGTGAAAAAAATATGATGTTATTTCCTATCATCTCCTTTTTTCGAGCCAAGTTTAACACACAGACGGCCAAGTTCCTCCATCTCGCGGGATGTGAGGGCACTCATTTCATCTTCCACAGCCTTTAAATGGAGAGGAAGAATTTCAACGAATAGGTTTTTGCCCTTATCCGTTAAATGAACGTTAATGAATCTACGGTCTTCTACACTTCTTTCTCTTCTTACAAGTCCTGTCTTTTCAAGATTGTCAACAACCATGGTAATATTGCCGCCGCTTTTCAGTATGTGAGTACCAAGATCACGCTGTGAACGGGAACCGAGATGAAACAGGGCATCAAGCACCCAGAACTGGCTGACTGTTAATCCGTATTTATTCAACATGCTGAATATACGTGCCTTGACAGTTTCGTAGGCCCACATATACTGCAAAAATGATGTCACAGCCCTACTCTTGAATCCTAACCCCTTAATGCTTTTCTTATCCATGGTTGATAGTTTGCATATGATTAAATATTAAATCGTTTAATATTAAACTATTCTATTGTTAGCATTTTGTCAAGCTTTATTCCATATATTAATTTTTTGCATGAACCTTTATTTAAATTCAGTATTTATGAACACCGATAGTCTCGCTCAATGCAAATGCGGTATACCGCCCAATTCCGTTTGCGATTTCCGTTTCAAATCTTGAACTTTGCCGATTCAAGGTTTCATAAATCATTTATAACCTTGGATGGGCAGACTGCTTGCCACTGTGCAGTCAGAACAAGTCGAGGTTGCGTGCAGGTTGAGAAAGACAATGTTTACTTTACAAGATAGGAGCACAGAAAACAAGATGTTAGGGTGTCAATAAACCCAACAGATTCCAGATACCTTGCAGCGGCGCAATTCCCCCCTGCTTATTTCCAGGCTCAAGTCTCGCCGGAAATCCATTAAAATAGTCCATTATGCCTTAAAAAATCATCCCCTGGACGATAGCCATCCCACTCAATATGGTTTAAAAGGTCTACAACATCATCGATGTGCTTGGTGTTAAGAATGAGTTTATGGGTATAATCCAGCGCATTCCGATCAAGAATTTGGTGACCGGATATTTGCATTGCATATGCCTAAAACGAATTCATCAATCATATAAAAAAGGGGAGGATGGATCATGATTCTTATTGGGGAAGACTTAAATATTATGTCCAGAGAGTTCGCGCGCGTCATAAAGGAGCGGGAGCCGGGGCCGATCCAGGAATGTGTCGCTCAACAGACGAAGAACGGCATGGACTACCTGGACGTAAATGTGGGGCCTGTAAA
>JAZFVY010000369.1:0-12208 GCA_036447975.1 Desulfobacterales bacterium | reverse complement strand
ATGATGGCCTATCACAGCGGTGAGAGTTTTTTTGTCTTCGGCCGCGGTTCCAAACACGGCAGGCACAACGATAAGGTGATGGATTTCAGGGAGTTGGATGGTCGAAATATATTGATTTTGAAAAATAAGAAGTTGGAGGAAAGGGATTACAGGGACTATTTTAAGAGAATTAGAGTTGAGACGATCAAAGTACGTCAGGCGAGTTTTGACATCGCACTTGGGGAAGGTTTTAATTATCATAAATACAGGGAATTATTTCTGACCAGAATTTTGCAACGGTATTACAATATACCTAAATTTTTGCCCGTTGGGGATTGCTTTTTTTACAGCAAATACTTTCCCAATCGAGAATAAAACATTCGGCGACGGCACGGATGAGAGTAATTTCATGACCCTCGAGAAATAAATAACAATTATGAGATGCTATCCTGATGAGACAAAAATCTAACTAAAATTCAAATCAAAACGAAATATAAGGAGAACCTATCTCAAAAATAAGATTAGTGTTCAGGGCAAGGCGCGAAACGGTGAAAAAGCGGAGCATACACGTAGTATGTGAGAATTTTGAACCGTTTCGCAACACCGCCATGGGCACTTAGATTGTGTTTGAGATAGGTTCGAGTAATTCTTGCCGCAGGAAAGGGTGTGTGTAGCATATCCTGCCACCCGATTTATTCCTAAAGTACTGCTTGATGTTGGCGGAAAGACCTTGATTGAAAGAAATATTGAAATCATGTGGGATCAACTTAACATCGGGGAAATCACTATTGTGATGGGTCACCCTGGGGATTAAATCATTAATTACTTGAACAGTAAAACACTTGATGTGAATCTTACCTTTAGAGGGGATTTTGAGGTTTTCTATTCGCATCATTATTATAAATCGAAAAATCTGATAACTGCAAAGACAACTTAACTACAGTTATATCTTTGCAATTCAAATTTGCGAACACTTTTGAACGATACTAAATTATTATATTTTGTTGTTGTATTTAACTGTTCCAAAGGAGGTTTAATATGAAGATTCTGGTTACCGGCGGTTGCGGATTTCTTGGTTCCTATGCCTGCGAGTTTTACAGAGATCGGGGTGACAGTGTGATCTCGTACGATAATATGACGAAGTATGAACTTGAGAGGGTGGGTTACGGGGCGGAAGCAGCAAGAGACTATAACTGGAATTACCTGAAAAATATCGGGGTTGAAATGGTAAAGGAAGATATCCGTGATTTTAACAGGTTAATGGAATATTCCAAAGGTGTTGATTTTATTATTCATACAGCAGCACAGCCTGCAATGACAATAAGCATAGAAAATCCTGAGCTTGATTTTTCCACTAATGTGAAGGGTACGTTTAACGTGCTGAAGGTTGCGAGAGAATTAAGTGTCCCCATTGTGTCATGTGGAACGATTCACATATACGGGAACAGAATAAACGAGACATTAACAGAGCAGGACACAAGATACGTCAGAAATCCGGCTGCAATCGATGAATCACATCCTGTTGTAAAAGGAACTTTAACACCCCTTCATGCTTCCAAGCGTTCAGCAGAGCTTTATCTTGAAACTTATATTCACTCCTATGGATTAGATGCGGCAAGTTTCAGATTGACAGGGCTTTACGGTCCGAGACAGTTTGGTGGAGAGGACCATGGATGGGTTGCAAATTTTTCTATCCGTGCTTTAATGGAGAAACCGCTTAGAATTTTCGGTACAGGCAAACAGGTCAGGGATATTATATTTCCAACAGATGTTGCCCGGGCTTTCCATGCATTTTATGAGCACGGTGAACCTGGGATATATAATATCGGAGGCGGACCCGGGTATGCCATTTCTCTTCTTGAGTGTATTGATTTAATTGGTGAGATATTGGGGAAAAGGCCGGAAATCCGGTTTGAGGATTCGAGGGTAGGCGATTTGCTATACTTTGTATGTGATACCCGAAAAGCAGAAGATAGGCTTAAGTGGAGACCTGAAATTTCTCCTAAAGAGGGAGTAAAAAAACTACTAGAGTGGCTACAGGAAGAAAAAAAACTGTTTAAAGGGGATATCTAATGAAAGCAATAATACTTGCTGCAGGCAGAGGCAAAAGGTTAAAGGAAGCGACTGAACCTGTAAATAAATGCATGCTTATGTTTAATGACAGACATTTAATTGAATACAGCCTTGAAACTGCAAGGCTGAGTGATGTGGATGAGATTATTATTGTTGTTGGTTACCGTGCAGAGGATATTGTAAATACATTTGGAATCAATTATCAGAACATTAGAGTACGTTATGTGATTCAGGAAAATCAAACGGGTCTGGTTGATGCCATTGAACGATGTCGCGATGCTGTTAACGGAGATGACTTTATTCTGTTTTTGGCGGATGAGATCCTTATTGATCCTCAGCCGATGGGGATGATCAACAAATTCAAAGAAGATGATATTTTCGTAATGTGCGGTGTAACAAGGGTCAAAGATAGGACACAGATAAGAAAAACATATTCCATTATTTATAATCAAGATGATGATACGGTTTACAGGCTTATTGAAAAGCCGAGAAACCCAATCAATGATGTTATGGGTACAGGCAACTGTATTTTTAAGAACGGTATATTTGATTACATACAGTATACCCCTACAAGTTACGTTAGAAATGAAAAAGAACTCCCTGATTTAATCCAGTGCGCGATTGACGATGGGGTTCCGGTTAAACTGTTTTTTATCGGAGCACAATATATCAATATTAATACACCTGATGATGTTGTGATGGCAAAAAACATATTCAAGAAGGAATGATTTTCTTGTGATAGAAAAAAGAATTTTAGTTGTAATTCCTGCATACAACGAGGAGGATACCATTGAGGAGGTTGTTTTGCGGGCAAAAAAGTATGCTGATGTATGTGTGATCAATGATAACAGTAGCGATGCAACTCCTGAGATTTTAAACAGGATTGGCGGGATCCATGTGATACATCATGAAAAGAATACGCATATACCCGGCGGCCTGCTTGATGGAATGAAATATGCTGTTGACCATGATTATGACTATGCGATTGCCATGGATGCCGGCTTGAGCCATGATCCTGATGAAATCCCCCGATTTATCAGTCACCCCCCTTCCGATCTTACTATAGGAACACGTATTACAAAAAAAAACACCCCTTTGTGCAGAAGATGTTTAAGTAAAGTCGGAAACTTTATTTATAATATCTGCCTAGACTTTCCAGCGAGTGTGTTTAGAAGAAGGTATTATAAAGATATTACTTCGGGTTTCCGGCGTTATTCGAATAAGTCGATGAAGCTTATTTTGTCCAAAAAAATCGAGAGTAAAACGTTTGATATTCTGTTTGAAACAGCCATGTACGTTTACAAAAACAAACTGATATTATCTGAAGTCCCAATAACATATGATTTTTCAAATAGTTCGTTAAATGCCGGTGTCGTAAAAGACTGCATGAAAATGTGCCTGAAAACTATTGTTAGTCCAAAAAGATAGGTTTGATTATGCTACAGTCTTTTTATCGAAACCGAAAATCAAATTTTATTTACTTGCGAGCAATTGAATTCAACCTCATCAAAATAATTCATTTGGCTGGTTGCTGTTATAATTGTGTCGGATTTTGAAAAGCGCAATCACGATTATATTATCGGTATAAGTTCCGTAGCAGGTGAAAGGGGCAGGCAAAGCAACTATATTTATGGTTTCGCTAAAGGGTCCTCGTCCGTTTACCTCAGCGGCCTGCGCAACAGGCTGAATAAAAGCAATGGAAATGTGATAACCGTATTGCCCGGCTTTATCCGAACCAAAATGACCGAAAATATGGATTTGCCGGAAAAACTAATGGCAACGCCAGAGGAAGTAGCTGAATATGTTTATAAAGCATACAGGAAATCAAAAGACATCGTTTATACAAAGTGGTTCTGGCGGCTGATCATGTTTATCATAAAGATTATCCCGGAAAAGATTTTTAAAAGTATGGATTTATAATCCATTCTTAAAATAAAAACGCCTTTATCTCATAATTTTTTACGGCCGCAGCCTTAACGCTTTGGCGTTGCCACAAACCAGACTCGCGAAATAGCCGGGATAGGCGATTTGACCGCTGTTTGCTTTCAAAACAGAGTTAAATAGATTGTCATGCCGAATATGTTAGAAAAAAGAAAGGTATTCCGTTTGTTCGGTTTATCTGTTTTGTTTGTAATTGCTTTTGGGTCGAGCACATTTATTTTTATTTTATTTCCGGAAATTGACATCTGGTTTACATCACTTTTTTATCATCCCGCCAACAAATTTTATCTAAAGGATTTTTCGCTTTTCATTTTTCTTAATAAATCGGTGGGCGTATTGACAATTCTATTCGTAGTTATGCTTATTATTTGCTGGATGATGAAAAAAAAACCTTTCAACCTAACCAGAAAAAAAATAATTTATCTCTTTCTGCTTTTGGCATTAGGCCCGGGACTTGTTGCTGCTGTTTTAAAAGATAATTGGGGAAGAGTTAGACCTAAACATATTGAGCAGTTTGGAGGAAAAAAAGAATTTACCCCTGCATTTGTGATATCAAAGCAATGTGACCGCAATTGCTCTTTTATCAGCGGTCATGCATCGATCGGATTTTATTTTATGGCCATTGCATTCTTATTTGGCCGTTACCGGCATATAGTGTTTGCCCTGACCTTACCCTATGGTATATTGGTTGGGCTTGCCCGTATTGCCCATGGAAAACATTTTTTAAGTGACGTGATTTTTGCCTTTTTTATTGTATACGGGCTATCAATGGTATTGTACTACGTACTTTTTGAACGGTCTTCAGATGTCGAATAGAGCCTTCTACGCTTGCGTTTACCGGTCGCTATTTTCCTCATGATATAAAATAACCTTGAGACCTTTGCAAAACGCCCCCTTTTGCCCAATTTCTGTGTCAGGCTCAAATTTTAATCCTCAAAATACTACATGTATTCCTGTGGTTAAAATTTTCGCCTTCCTTGAACTTGAACAAAATTGAGCATTTTTCAAAGGTCTCACCTTATTTACCCCTTTGGGCCACGAATAAATAATGTGGCCATGGGTATCCAAAGCCAATTTCTGGCTTGACACATAATCCGTTTTTTGCAAAAATTAATTCTTTTCATAAAATTAATTCCTAACCTGGACAAGCTGGAACCAAAAGCGCCCATTTGCGCCAAAAAGATTTATTTGATGGGCAAGGCCACCCTGCTTAAAAATTGTTTGGAGGAGTAATGAATTCCATCTCTTTTTTACAAAAGAAAAAGGGAAATATTGATAATGTTGTCATTGTGTATCCATTTACCTACGTTAATCCATATTATGCTCTTTCTCCTATAGCAGCAGAATATCTACAAGCAGGTATCCTTGAAACAGGTAGAAAAGCAACCCTGCTGGATATGCGTTATGAGATTGATATTAAAGAGCATTTGGATAAAGCAGACCTTGTCTGCTTGTTTGGCTATTTTGAAGATTGTTCCTTATTTGTTAAGTGGAAAGTCCATGTTATAAATGAAATATTGGATCAGATTCCCCCAGACATACCCATTGTTGCAGGTGGGACTAACTTTGGTAATCCTGATAAAGCATTTGAATTATATCCCAAAATAGATGTCATCATTCGCGGTAATCCCGAGATTTGTATAATGGAACTTTTAAATGGGGAGAGATTTGAGGACGTAGACAATATAGCCTATCGTGAGAATGGGGAAATAATCAAAACAAAACGCATTATCCATGCCCTTTCGGAGAATATTTATCCCCGCAGGAGTTTTCGCAATCCAAAATATAACTATCATATCATGGGAATAAAAACGGATCTTATTAAAGCTGGAGTGGGTTGTAATTATAAGTGTAAATTTTGTTATCAATACGGAAAGGATTTCGATGGCACATTCATGCGCTGGCAGGGTAGATCTGCCCAAAGCTTATTTAATGAAATAAAAAAAATCGAGGCCCCTATTGTCGGTTGGGTTGACGATGATATGACCACAGATATGAAAACACTGGACAGGCTTTCAGACTTGCTTCTTCAGAATAAGGTCCGCAAATTGTATGCCGGTACCGGCAGAATAGATCATGTAAATAAATATGTAGATAAAAATAATGTAGAAGCCCTTAAGAAAATGGAAAAAGCTGGTTTTTTAGCACTAAGTTTTGGTGTTGAGTCATTAAGAGGAGACACACTTCAGTTTTATGGAAAGGGGCAGACCGTTAAATCTGCTGAAAAAGCCATGCGCTTGATGCAGGAAACAAATATATTATTAATCTGCAGCTTTATCTTTGGTTCTCCTGGTGAAACCGAGCAAGATATGATGGATATGCTCTGGTTCGGACGGAAATGGAATCTTGATAATATAGTAACAAATAGGCTGCGTGTGCCAGAGAATTCTGATATGTATAACGCTATCTATGATTCTGAGACGGGTAAGGTGAAACCCGGGATGGAGAGAATTAGGGGAGATGAACTGGCTAGGATCAAACACAAAGTTAAGTTCGGCCAAAGAACCCCTTTCAGGATCTTATTATCGCTTTTAAAACTTTATCGCCATCAAGGGATGTTTATTGATCCTATTTATTTATTGTGCTGCACTCTTGAGACTGTTACAAAACATTCTTGGCTTGAAAAGACACTCATTTTTCCGGCCTTTTTGAAAATAACGAAGAAGATAGTTATTTTCCCTGCGATTCGTCAAGTTTTACGATTAATAGCTGCTATTCTCACGCCACCATTTAAGATAATCAATTGGTTATTTGAAATTATTGATAAATATTTGCGAATTTCTACAAGTCTCCTGCCAAACTTATTTTTATACTTAAAAAATGGGATGTATAAAAGGCAGGTTGCCCGAACACAAATTCGATATAGAGAGAAGGGGGAAAGTTAGTTGGAATAGTCCGGCAACCATTGGGCCATATCATAATAACTCAAAGCAGGATGACGAGACCAGTCCCGGAAGTACGATTCATCAGCTATAAGATTATAACTTCAAGTCCTACGGACAGTTACTTATCATTATAGAAAAGCGATTCAATTATTTCTTTTCTGCCGCCCTGCTGTGTGGAATTCTTGCCCAGTGGAATTCCGCTTTTATGGGGTATTCCAAAATGCGCTTTGACATTACCGCCCCTATATACCTTTATGCTGTAATAAAGTCATGGTTATTGATTTATTTTTTCATTTGATGAATATAATATGGTTTGCGGGAAAAACCTGCACCCATTTCAACGAAAAGTTGATATTCTCTCTCAAGTCCTCCACATGAATCCGTCGATGTAAACAGTACTTAGCCATCGTTTACGATCTCTCCATAAAAGATTGAGCCTGTGGGGATAAATTGTTTCTTTCATTTTGCTTACAATTTTAGCTGTACTATCGGGTGAATTGTCGTCCACCACGAGGATGTGGATATCAAGACTGTCTCTATATGTCTTACAGATTGAGCGAATGAGTTTTTCGATATTTTGAGATTCATTATATGTAGGAATAACTATAAGGATTTTCATAATCAATTTGCCCGAATATCCGAGAAAAGATAGCGCTGAAGACCTATGGTATTGTGCTAACTCTCCTGGAAGGATAATGGAATAATAATTTTATTATTGTTAGTAAGATATTGACTTAATTTAAAAATATAAATAGAGTATAATAAAAAGGATAAAGTGTTGTAATAATATTTATGAAAATAAATTCAATCATAAATAGATACGTATTTAAAGAAATGGCCACACCATTTGTTATCAATCTGGCTTTTTTCTTATTTGTTTTCCTTATGGCGAAGATTTTAGATATTGTAAACTATATAGTGAATTACAATGTTGGCATGTCTGACGTCATTTTGATGCTGATTTATTCCACACCTTTTTCCCTACAATTTGTGATACCCATATCCATTATGATAGCTGTCCTTCTTACTCTTCTCAGGATGTTTGACGATAAAGAGATCATTGCTCTTAAAGCCGGCGGTTATAACATTTATGGGATGCTTCCTCCGGTATTCTTATTTAGTCTTATCGGTTGCCTGCTTACTGGCTACATGACGATTTATGGGATCCCATGGGGAAGAAAGTCTTTTGAAGATCTCACTAACAAAGTAGCTGCAGATAGCTTTGAAATAGGTTTGAAAGAAAGAACATTCAATGACAGTTTTAAGGGTCTAATGCTTTATGTGAACAAAATAAATCCAAAAGATAAATCGCTTATTAATGTATTTATTGAAGATAAAAGAACCCAAAATATTGTCAGCACAGTCATAGCACCCAGTGGAAAGTTTTTTAGCGATAAAGAAAAACTTTTTTTTCGCTTAAGGCTTTATAAAGGAACTATTAATCAGGTTGATCATAGAAAAAGGTCTGTAAATTCGATAAATTTTGACACTTATGATATCAACCTTGATATTAAAAAGGCTTTTTCTGGAGGGAGGAAGGATTCTAAGCACAGAGGCGAGATGACTCTTGCCGAAATGCGTCAGTATCTTAAAGATGACACAAACAAAAACAATGCCTACTATCGAACACTGATGGATTATCATAAAAAATTATCTATTCCGGTTGCTTGCCTTGTCTTTGGTTTACTTGCCGTTCCTTTGGGTTTTCAGACCACAACCACAAGGCGGTCATATGGTTTGGTGCTTGCCTTCATTTTCTTTATTCTTTATTATTTACTACTGACTTTGGGGTGGATATTTGGTGAGTCGGGTGCATTTTCGCCGGTGATCGGGATGTGGTTACCAAATGTTGTTGTGGGTTGTATGGTATGTTTCCTCCTTGTCAGGGCAAGAAATGAACGGCCTTTTATGATCGATTATTTAACCGATATTATCAAACATTTTATATCCGGGACTTCTGGCTGATTTACTTTCCAAGATATAAATTCCTGTTATGTCAATAATCCAAAAATATTTAACAAAAGAGATTATTAAGCACTTTGGAATCGTTCTAATAACGGTTGTTAGTATATATGTGGTTGTCGATTTTTTTGGAAATATAGCTAAATTTATAAATGCAGGCCTTTCCTTTTCAAGGATGTTAACATTTATTCTGTTAAAGATTCCGCTAATAATAGCTCAGATGACGCCGGTTGTGATTCTTTTAACGATTCTTATTGTGTTTGGGTTAATGAGTAAAAATAATGAGATTCTTGCGCTAAAAAGCAGCGGTTTGAGCACTTATTACTTTTTACGTCCAGTTCTATTAATAGGACTTATAATGGGTATACTACTTTTTATCTTTAGTGAAATCGTTGTTCCAATAACCACATACAAGGCAAACAGTATATGGCTGAAGGAAGTTAAAAAAGGATCTGCAATTACATCGAGAGAGAAAAATATTTGGATAAAAGGTAACCGAAAAATAATCCATATCAAATATTATAGCCCAGCCAGCAAAACCATTTTCGGTATTACACTTTATTATTTTGATGAGGATTTTAGATTAACCAGAAGAGTAGATGCCCAAAAAGGGGTTTTCAAACAAGGGAAATGGGTAATAATTGATTTTGTAGAGCAAAATCTTGAAAAGGAGAATGGTAAGTACAGAATAACGTTTCAAGATAAAATGGTAGAACAGTTGGATATTTTACCTGAAGATTTGAAACGGGTGATAAAAAAACCGGAAGAGATGAGTTTTATGGAACTTCTTACATATATCAGGAAAGTTGAAGAAGAAGGGTACGATGCTACGGTAAACAAGGTAGATCTTTTCGCTAAACCAGCCTTACCTTTTGTTTGTGTAATCATGTGCATGCTTGGCATAGGTATTGCTATCAGAGAAGAAAGAAAGAAGGGCATTTTTCTATGCATCGCTTATGGTATCATGATAGCCTTTTTTTACTGGATATGCTATAGTTTTTTCCTGTCACTCGGATATGGAGAAATGCTTCCTCCTGTTATTGCTGCATGGTCCTCAAATTTTATATTCTTATGTTTTGGTTTTTTTATTTTACTGAATACTGACTAACTCGATATTTAATTTCGGAGCGCGGATTTTAGATTGTTCAAAAGTACGAGTTTATTTGAGAGGAAGCATAAATGATAGGTAATTGGTAAAATTATTATAAAGTTAAAAATTAACATGATTAGCATAAAAAATATTTATAAAAAGATCGAAACGATTATGACTACTAGGGGCAAAAGCAGATCCCTGTTCATGAAACCCTTTCTCTTTGCAATATCAATCGTTTATGGCGGTTTAGTTAAGTTGAGAGAAGCTTTGTACAAAAAAGGTGTTTTACAGTCAAAAAGGCTTCCGTGTCCAGTTGTTTCCATCGGGAACATTGCGGTTGGGGGAACAGGAAAAACGCCGATGACAGTATATGTTACAGAGTTAATCAGGCGTTTTGGTTATAAAGTAGCGATCGTTAGCCGGGGATATAAAGGAAAAGCAGAAAAGACCGGCGGTATTGTATATGACGGGCGCATAATTTGCATGGAGCCGGATCAGGCAGGAGATGAACCTTTTATGATGGCAAAGAGACTGAGGTCCGTTCCTGTTATTGTGGGGAAAGACCGTTTTAAGGCCGGTATGCTTGCTGTCAAAGAATTTAACCCGGATGTTGTATTGCTTGATGATGGATTTCAACATTTAAGGCTTTATCGCGATATAGATCTGGTGCTTTTAGATTTTAACACCCCTTTTGGCAACGGTAATCTTTTACCGAGAGGCATTTTGAGGGAACCGGCTTCTTCTCTATCGCGCGCCGATGCCCTGATCTTAACCCGGTCCGATTCGAGTCCCGGTTCGATTAAGGCTAATCTTTTGGATAGGCTAATGTACCTTTCACAGAAGCGTTCAGTCTATATAACATTTCACGCTCCATATATTTATAAGGTAGTAAAAGCATTCGGCGATATGGAGCATATTGTTTTATCAAAATCACGGGACTGGGATTCTGAAATTATAAAAGGACGAAATGTATTCGCCTTTTCAGGCATTGCAAGAAATGAGGATTTCAAACATACAGTTGAAAGTTTTGGATGCGATGTAAGCGGGTTCGCAGGATTTCCGGATCATCATAAATATTCGAATGAGGACATCAATAAAATTTTGCGGTCAGCCAAGGATGCAGGTGCCGAAATAGTCTGTACGACAGAGAAAGACTATGCCCGCATGGGCAACAGTAAGAGCTGGCCTATCGACTTAGTGATTATCGGCATTGAAATTGCTTTTGGGGATGATGAAGCTGCCTTTAATGCCTACATACAGAACAGGCTGTCCGAGCTTGAAGGAGAAGTTTCGGAATAGGGACAATTGAGATATGAACACGCCTACTATACTCGTGACTGTATTGACACTCTGGCTGGTTATGGGATTGGGTTTTTTGTCTAAATACGTCGATGCACGCAAAAATGGGAAATCTCGATATGAAGCCTGGACTTCTTATGAAGGGCTCTTGTTTATATTGAGTGTTGTAGTGCCGGTTATAATTCTAATTTTTCAAGTTTTATCCGATTGAACTTCAATAATTAGTCAAGACCTCATCCATCTCTGAATAGGTATGGGATTATAAGCCGAACCCGAAGCGTTCATTTAATAGCTTCCGAGTCGCTTCGCTAACCTTAAGTTTATTGACTTCATCGGCTGAAAACCAGCGAACGTCAATGGCGTCATCCCCGGGTCTGAGTTCGCCACTCATATAATCTGCCGCTAGGTCCACTATCACGTAGTGGAACCGAACGTTACCTTTGTTGTCCCTTTCAAGAACGTCGAAGGTATAAACAGGTTCCCGGGCCCTTATGGTTATTCCAGCCTCTTCCCTTATTTCCCGTTCCGTGGCTTCTTGAAGGGTTTCGCCTAACTCCACGCTCCCACCGGGAATAGACCATAAGTTTTCAGCAGGCGGTTTCCCCCGTAACACCAGCAAAACCTTGTCTTCCTTAAAAACAATTGCTCCTACTGCTACCTGTGGGCAGTTTGGATAGGCACCATTAAATGTCCTGGCTGGGTTTTCCATTACATGTCAACCTTTTCCCTCGCTCAAAGTTTGGGATCTTCGACTTGAACTTGAACAAAATTGAACATTTTTCAAAGGTCTCATACCTTCATGGGGCAGGAAAGTTTTTTTTGAATTTCTCGATGAATTGACATTTGGGATCTATTTCCTGAAAACTTGCTTTGAGTTTTTTTCCCTCAAGATTGCTCATAAAAATATTATGGTTTTGGGGGATCGCGGCAACAACCTTTTTAGGATCGATATTACTTGTCATAGTCTCCAAAGTCT
>JAZFVY010000368.1:0-4718 GCA_036447975.1 Desulfobacterales bacterium | reverse complement strand
TATTATTAAACAGGCAAGAAAACGATGAGTAAACGTCAAAAGCTTACAAGGTCGGAAGAATCTATTCTAATCAAGACTCGTCATTGTGAGGTAAAATGATACGAAAACTGATTATAATACTGGCTATTGCCTTTGCAGTAACAGTAATAGCCGACTATTATGGGGTAATCACGCTCCCTTCTCTTGAAAAACCAACAGTCTTGGGCAACAGATATAAAATGAAACATAAGACAAAAGGCGCATTAGAATCGGAGCGTTTCTGAGACAATGTCTCAACTCAAAGATTAATTACACTACAAGCTGTCATTTGGTTGAAATTAAGAATTAAAGGGGAAGATGAATAGAATGATTTTGTTTTTTTAATGAGATTTCTGTTGTTTTATCGACACAGGGGACAATTATTATACCCTGAAGGCTATCTATATCTGATATGATCCTGAAAATATCAGGGCATAAAAAATTCTGTGATATCGTTTTTTAAATAGGGGCAAATCCTTTTTCGAGGGTTTTGCCCTTTTGACTTTGTGTGGACATTATGCGTATATGTAATCGACATGATTGCCTAATTGCCTGATTTATGACAGGATAATTTTATGAAATGTCCTTCATGTAATTCAAAAATTGGCATGATTAAATGTAGCAAATTCATGGTAGGTTTGACTTTGAGAAAAGCCATGCCATGTCCTTATTGTGACACCAATATATATAGGCTAACGAATCCAACTTGTGAATATTTCAAATTAATTATTTTTGTCACATCTTGGTTTGGGCTATTCCTTTTTCTTTTAGCAATGATTTTTGGTAGGCAGGTGGGATATGAATCGGCATTGATTGTCTGCTTTTGGTTTTGGATAATTGTAATAATAGTTTTTTCATTAATAATCCTGTGTAATCTGGCAATAATCTTTTTCCATAGAACATATATCAAAATTAGAGACAAAAAGACTTTGATTTAATAAGCTTATACCTTCAATATTTACAATGAACCCGTAACGAATCCCGATTGCATGTTTCTGCCTTTCAGCTGGAAAAATTGATGCCCTAAAAATGCTTGATTTACAAACGAAATCTGCATTAAAATCAGACAAATTGCAGGTGTAACATTAGGCAAGGAGTCAAGCATCCCGAATTACAGATACGAAACACTTATCTCAACATACAGATGCTACTCAAAAGTCTAAGAATTATAAAACAAACAATTAGTCAAAAGCTCTGAAAGGATGAGGTAGTGAAAAAGATCAAAACAAGACCAAAGCAATCGGTCAAACTTCGAGAACGAGTAGAAGAATTTCTTAATAAAAACGTTATAAAGGTGGTTAAAGCGAGGTTCAATTAATAAATTTCGAGTATAACAAAAATCAACACTTGACAACGCAATCGAACACCCTATAGATAAAAAACATGAAGGTAGTGCAAAATCGAATAAATTCGATAAAACTCACGAAACCATTACTCCCGGTTGAGCGACAACAACGTATTCTGTGACTTATCAAGGAAGGCACCACCATTAAGGTTGCTTCTCTGAGCAAATTTTCGAGTGTGTAAGAAATGATAATCCACTATGTCCTAGACTTCCTTGATGATAATGGCGTTGTGGATAGAACCTTTGGAGGTGGGGTATTCCGTCAGGAATGGATCGATAAAAAGTTTAATTGCCAGGACAGCGATCTAAAACATCCTAAACTAAAAAGACACATTGCTCAACCAGCAGCAGCCCTGATCAATCCGCACGATATCGTCTTTCTCGGAAAAAGAAGAACAACTGCCTCGGTTCAGCGTTATGCAGATCCTACAATACCTTTCAAAGCATACCGAAAAATAGCCAGTGATTTATACAAGGATCTTAAGTTTATAGGCGTTTTTGCCGATATTCATAATTATTGAGGGGTAGCGGAAATGAAATTTTCAAAATTTTTTTCTATGAGAGAGATTGAACAGATCCATGAAGCTTCGCTGAAGATCCTGGTTGAAGTCGGTGTTCTTGTGCGTAATGAAAAAGCCCGGAGGATTTTTTCCAGACACGGTTGTAAGATCGATTCCGACACCAAGATCGTGAAGTTTCCCTCCGGGATTATCGAAGAATTCCAAGCAGGTTTCTCTTCCTCGTTTACATTTCGGGGCCGCGATCCCCAGTTTGACCGGACAATACCAGATGACAGCCCTGTTATGATCACGGCAAGCTCTGCGCCGAACATCATCGATCCTCGGACAGGGGAGGAACGCCTGGCAACATCAACCGACATTGCCAATATTGCGTTCTTGATAAATGAATTGCCCGGATACGATGTCTTTTCAATTTCGACCCTTGCCGACGATGCTCCTGAGGGTATGGTCAGCCTTTCACGTTTTTATCCGGCTTTAAAAAACTGTTTGAAACCTATTAAAGGGACCGCTGCGAATCTTAAAGAGCTTATGAGTGTTCTTGAATTGGGATACCTGGTTGCGGGTGGAGAGGACGCATATAAAAAGCGGCCGATCATCACTCATCATTACTGCCCCATGATTTCTCCACTGACAATGGATGTGGAATCCACCGATTCAATCATCTATCTTGTCGGAAAAGGATTTCCCGTCTACGGAACCATTGCCCCGAATGCGGGCATGACTTCACCCATGACCTTGATGGGA
The DNA here is from genome assembly GCA_036447975.1 of Desulfobacterales bacterium. Classification (GTDB taxonomy): domain Bacteria; phylum Desulfobacterota; class Desulfobacteria; order Desulfobacterales; family UBA11574; genus JAUVVL01. The sequence goes on along the minus strand of JAZFVY010000368.1, from coordinate 2,090 downwards.
ACTCTGGCCCTTGGAAACGCTGAATTTCTAGCATTAAATGTTTTCATTCAGATGATTCGACCGGAGGCACCTTCCATTTATTCTGTTTTGTCAACGGTGAGCGATATGAGAACGGCCGATTTCGTTTCCGGTGGTATTGAAACCGGTATCATGCAGATGGCTCACACCCAGATGGCGCAATATTATAATATTCCTTCAGGTGGATATGTCGGCCTGACCAATTCCCATACGGGAGACGCGCAATCCGGCTATGAAACCGGTATGAGCTCAACTGCGGCGCTTCTTTGCGGTGCCGATATATTTAGTGAAGGCGGACTTATCAGTGGCCTGATGTCATTTGATTTCGGCAAGGCGGTCATCGATAATGAAATCAGCCTCATGCTCAAAAGGCTTAACCGGGGAATTGAGTTTAATGAAGACAATATTGCACTGGAAGTTATAAGGGAAACCGGCCCGGGGGGTAACTATGTCACACATCCACACACCATCAAGAATTTACGTAACGGAACATATCTCCCGGAGATTGCAAATCGCATGATGCGTGCCGTCTGGGAAGATGAGGGACGACTCGATGCACACACACGCGCCCTAAAACAGGCCGATGAGATCCTTTCTAATGATAATCCGGCGGTATTCTCAAAAGAGCAGGACAGCCTGATCAGAGAGCGGTTTAGTGGCTTGGTTTCGGGCGATGTCCAGTGGAAAGGATAGATTCCCAAATATAAAAAATACCGCGAAGGTTTAATGTGAAGTCCGATGAGTTTTTTATGCTATCCAGCCCAAGCCTCCGCCTTCTGTCTTTTGATAAAAAAATGCCGATAGAGAAGATTGAACCCAACTCAATTATCCAGGACCTCGGAGAGATAAAAAGAAGACTGCACATGTACTAGAGAGATGATTGGTCTCATGTTGAGGCGCTTATTGAGATTTCACAACCACTCATTCAACCCAAGGCAGTATTTAAGTTCAGCTATATCGAGTCAAAGCTTGAAGTTGGCGTAATAATAGACGGGATACGCTTGACGAGTGGCGTTTTGCGAAAACAACTGGATAAGGTGGAACGGGTTTTTCCTTATGTCGTCAGCATCGGAAATCAACTGGAAGATCAAATCAGAAATTGTAGCGATCTACTGGATCAGTACTATTTAGATACAATTGGAAATGTAGCCCTGTCAACTGTGCGAAAATATTTTGAACGCACGTTGATGTCCAAATATGCGCTTGAAGGGTGCTTGTCCAGCATGTCCCCGGGACCTCTGTCCGACTGGCCGATTGAGGAGCAAAAGCCCCTGTTTTCAATCCTTGGTGATGAAGAGACTTCCGTTGGTGTAAGAATAACAGAACATCTTCTCATGGTTCCGACCAAATCGATATCTGGTATCTACTTCCCCACTGAAATTCCGTTTGTCTGCTGTCAGTTGTGTCCGCGACAACGTTGTGCTTCAAGAAAGGCCGACTTTGACGAAAAGTTAGCCAGAGAAAACAACATATCAATACATCAGGATATTCACTAGGAGGAAAAAATGGAAAAAAGCGAGATTCTAAAAGACCTGGGCACCGCCGTCATTAATGGAAATAAGGAGCTTGGAATTGAAAGCGCTCAGAACGTCCTTGAGGCTGGAATCGATCCATTGGAGGCTGTGGAACAGGGGCTCTCTAAAGGAATGGAGGTCATCGGAGGGCAGTTTGCGAACGGGGAATCATTTTTGCCGGAACTTATGATGGCTGCCGACACATTCAGTGCCAGCATGGAAATTTTGAAACCTGCAATTGAGTTGAATAAAAGCCGATTAAGCAAAGCAGGTACAGTTTTGCTTGCCACAGTGAAAGGAGACCTTCACAATATCGGAAAAAACATCGTCGGAATCGTTATGGAGACCAACGGTTTCGAAGTGGTGGATATCGGTATTGATCAATCAACATTGAATATTATTGAGGCTGCTGAAAAGAATCGGGCAGATATCATTGCCCTGTCTTCATTAATGACGACGACAATGCCGAATCAAAAGGAGCTTATTGATGTCTTAGAAGAGATGAAGATACGAGATAAGTACCTTGTGCTTGTAGGTGGCGGTCCGACTAATCAGAAA